>CAJUHN010000028.1 GCA_910585935.1 uncultured Lachnospiraceae bacterium
ACCAATAAAATAAACTTCTGGCTTGCCAAGAGGGAAATTTGGCAACTTGTATTTCAATATCAATTTCGATATTATGGAAGACGTTGGTACTTAATAAGCAAACCCGCAAGAAACGGGATTTGCGAATTTAGTACCACGTAGTCTTACACGGAGCGAAAGCGCGGCTTCGCTGGAATACTTCCTTGCCGCAACGTCTGTCTTTCCCAACACCCCAATCTATATTTTCATAGCCTTACCATAGTAATCTTTAGTAATCCTTCACTTTAAAATACTCTAAACTATAACCTTATCTTTCCATAAAATACCATCTTTCTTCTTGAGAGCTTTCACAAATCATGTTATAATAAACCTCAATATTTTGAATATAATAAAAATAAATTTTATACAAAAAAAGCTAGAAGAATGGAGAATTTTTATGAAAGTGACTGGTCTTATTACAGAATATAATCCATTTCATAATGGACACCTTTATCATATACAAAAATCAAAAGAATACACAGATGCAGACTATATTATCGTAGTAATGAGTGGAGATTATGTGCAAAGAGGCACTCCTGCTGTCATAGATAAATATTTACGTGCCCAGATGGCTTTAGAAGCTGGAGCTGATTTAGTTTTACTTTTGCCAGTCGCTTATTCCTGCGCCAGTGCAGAATATTTCGCTATAGGAGCTGTGAGTCTTTTAGATAAATTAGGAATCGTAAATTCTATCTGTTTTGGCAGCGAAAGCGGAAATTTAACCACACTTTTTCAAATCGCTTCTTATTTGGCAGAAGAAAGCTTAGAATTTAAAGAAAATTTAAAACATTTTTTAAAAATGGGCTTTTCTTATCCCTCCGCCAGAAATAAAGCCCTTCTTTCCAGTAAAGAATTTTCTATAACTTCTTTTCCTTCTTCAAAAGAACCAAAAGAACTCTCTAACCTCTTATCAGAACCGAATAATATTTTAGGAATAGAATATATAAAAGCTCTCCTAAAACGCAATAGTTCCATGATTCCTGTCACAATCCCCCGCGCAGTATCTCACTATCATGATACTATTTTAAAAGAAAAGTTTTCTTCTGCCTCTGCTATCCGCCTTTTATTAAAGCAGACAGAATCTTTTCCTGCTACCATCGCACAAGCCGTTCCGTTTTCTATATTCTCTCTTTACCAAAAATATTATCATAAAACTTATCCTATTATAGAAGATGATTTTTCTCTTCCCTTATATTATCAACTTTTAAAAGAAGATAGCTTTTCTTTAACAGAATATCAAGATCTTTCTTCTGATTTATCCAAAAGAATCTTTCATGAATTAGATCATTTTCACAGTTTTTCTTCTTTTACAGAACATATAAAAACAAAACAATATACTCAGACACGAATCTCCCGCTGTCTGCTTCACATTTTATTACAGTTAAAAACACAAGATTATACTGCCTTTGACTATATTCCTTATGCACGCATCTTAGGCTTTAAAAAAGACTCTGCTCCTCTTTTAAGCGCTATCAAGTCACATGCTAATATTCCTGTATTCACAAAAATGGCAAAAGCAGAAAATCAGTTACAAGAATCTGGTAAAAAAATGCTAAAACAAGAACTCTTTGCGAGTAACCTATACCGCAAAGTCCAAGAACAAAAATTTCATATATCTCTTCCACATGAATATTCCAGAAAACTTCTGATCAAATAATATGTTTATCCTCCTCTATCATTCGATATCCTATTCCCGTTTCTGTGAATATATATTGTGGATCAGCAGAGTTTCTTTCTAATTTCCGCCTTATACTCACCATATTCACCCTTAAGATACGATTATTCGTATTCCCTTCTAAATCCCAGATTTCCTTTATGATTTTATCATAAGGCATCACTTTTCCTGCATTTTGTGCTAATAATGATACTATCTTAAATTCCGTCTGTGTGAGATGTATAACAACCTTATCCACAGTTACAACATTATTGTCAAAATCTATAAAAAGCCCTTTCGCGCTGAAATTCTTATGTTTTTCTGTCTTCCTACTATTTCTTAGTACAGTACGAATTCTAGTTAAGAGTTCTAATGTTTCAAATGGTTTTATGATATAATCATCCGCACCTAAATCTAACACCTTGGCTTTTTCTTCATGATAGGAGGATAAAATAATAACAGGGATATTCGACCATTCCCTGAGATTTTTTAATACCTCTATTCCATCTATATCCGACAATTCTAAATCTAATAATATTATATTCGGACAATAAGAGGCTGCTATTGTCAATCCCTCCCTTCCATTCTTACTAATCATCACTTTATAATCATAAGATAAAAGCACAGATGAAATGAAACTACATATGATTTCTTCATCTTCAATTAACAATACCTGTTCTTCTTTCATCATTTGAAATTTGGCAAGTCATTCTTTCCTGCCCTCTCCCTCCTCTCAACTATTTCTTTTTTTCTGAATTTCTATTCTTATCTACATAAATAATAACAAAACTTTAAAAACCATATCAATACCAACCTTTACCAAGATCTCTTTCCTGTATCTCCTCTCCAAAATTTCATATATTATCTCAAACCTCACCTTTCCAAAAGTAGAACAGCCAACGAACCAGCGAAGGCAAGGAAGTATTCCATAAGAAGCCCCTTGGAAGACGTCGGCACTTAATGAGTGAACCCTACTGGGTTCAACGAATTTAGTACCGCTACGTCTGGAACGGAGCAAAAGCGCGGCTTTGCTGGAATACTTCCTTGCCGTAGCGTCCCCTTTAAATTCCCAGTAAATAAAACAAAATCTCTTCATTTTTAAAACTTTAATTTTTTTCTAATAATATAAAAAGGCTACTACAAAATAAAATATTATCTAACGATTGTTATTTGAAATATCTTATTCCAACCATATCCAACATAACTTTTTATTTTGCAATAACCCTTTTTTTAACAAATCTTTCTGATATATTTTTAATTTTCCCTAATTTTTAAAGCTGTGTATTGGTGCAGGTATTCTGCCACCTCGATGAATAAAGGCATCACAAGATTTCTGATTCACAGGCATCACAGGAGCATATCCTAATAATCCCCCAAATTCTGCCTTATCTCCTACCTTTTTCCCGACTACAGGAATGACACGCACGGCTGTTGTCTTCTGATTGATCATTCCAATCGCCGCCTCATCTGCTATGATTCCAGAAATTGTGCTCGCTTTTGTATCTCCCGGAATCGCTATCATATCCAAACCAACAGAGCAAACACAAGTCATCGCCTCTAATTTTTCCAAGGTCAGAGCCCCTTCCGTAGCAGCATCAATCATACCTCTATCTTCACTCACTGGAATAAAAGCTCCACTCAAACCTCCTACATAAGAAGATGCCATAATCCCGCCCTTTTTCACCTGATCATTTAACAACGCCAAAGCCGCCGTTGTTCCGGGAGCGCCTACCATTTCTAATCCGATTTCCTCTAAAATCTCTGCCACACTATCTCCCATCGCTGGTGTAGGCGCTAAAGAAAGATCTATAATTCCAAACGGTATATTGAGGCGTTTAGAAGCCTCTTGTGCCACTAATTGTCCAACACGAGTGATTTTAAATGCGGTCTTTTTAATTGTTTCACAAAGAACTTCAAAGTTTTCTCCTCGCACTTGAGATAGAGCATGTCTTACTACCCCCGGTCCGCTGACTCCGACATGAATGACGGCATCTGGCTCTGTCACCCCATGAAAAGCCCCTGCCATAAATGGATTATCATCAGGAGCATTACAAAATATCACCAATTTTGCACAGCCTAAACTATCTTTCTCCTTTGTATATTCCGCAGTATCTTTGACTATCTGTCCCATCAAAGCGATAGCATCCATATTGATTCCTGTTTTTGTAGAACCTACATTTACAGAACTACATACTCGTTCTGTCACAGATAACGCTTTTGGAATAGAACGAATTAAAAGTTCATCTGCTTTTGTCATCCCTTTGGAAACCAAAGCAGAATAACCTCCAATAAAGTTGACATCTACTTCTTTTGCTGCTCTATCAAGAGTTTGAGCGATGCTGACAAAATCTTCTTCTGTCTTACATGCTGCACCTCCTACCAAAGCGATTGGTGTTACAGAAATACGTTTATTCACAATAGGAACAGCAAACTCACGTTCAATTTCTTTTCCTGTACTCACTAAATTCTTTGCCAATCCAGTGATCTTTTCATAAATCTTTCGATTCACCTCATTTATATCGCTATCACAGCAGTCTAATAAACTGATCCCTAATGTTATTGTGCGGACATCTAAGTTTTCATGTTCAATCATCTGATTTGTTTCATTGACTTCAAACATATTTATCATAATATTTTCTCCTATATTCTATGCATTTTATCAAAGATTTCTTCCCTTTGAAGTTTTACTATAACTCCCATATTAGCCCCTACCTGTTCTAACTCCTCTGCTAACACATCAAAACCTTTCTCTGACTTTTGCATATCTACTATCATCATCATATTGAAGTATTCCTGAATAATAGTCTGTGAAATGTCCAAAATATTTACATTATTTTGGGCTAGATAAGTACATATATTCGCAATAATTCCTACGGTATCCTTTCCTACTACTGTGATAATTGTCTTTTTCATATATCTTTCCTCCATTCATTTTATTTTTTATATGGTAATTAAAGCAGAAGGCTTATCTCTTTTTGCTACTTGTAAACAAAATCCTGAATCAAAATATTTTCGATTGCTAATCGCCAGTTCCAGTTTTACTGTTTCATAAGCTAATGCTTCATAATTATTTTCTTTACTCATATGCCCTAAAAACACATATTTTAACTTTTCACTTACAATTTCACATAATAATTTTCCAGAACCTTCATTAGACAGATGCCCTTTCTCTCCTAATATCCTCTTTTTTAGCTGATAAGGATATTTTCCTATTTCTAACATATTCACATCATGATTCGCTTCTATTAAAATGGCATCTAATCCCTTTAAATTATGAATCGTATAGTTATCATATGTTCCCATATCTGTAGCAACTGCAACTGATTTTGTTTTATTGCTCACTCGATATGCCACAGGATTAACAGCATCATGAGAAATAGAAAATGGGTGTATTGTTAAATCTTCTATTTGAAAGTCTATATCCGCAGTAATGGGATGAAACAAGTCATATGGTATTTTTCCCAAATTTTTCATTTGACAGAGTTCTTTGATGGTTTCCTTAGTTGTATAAATAGGAATATGATAACGTCTAGCTAAAATTCCAAGACTGCTCACATGATCTAAATGTTCATGTGTCACTAAAATACCCTTTATTTTTTCTATCGAAATATTATTTTCTTCTAACCCACTCTCAATTCGCTTTCCACTTATTCCAGCATCGATCAGCAAATTTGTCTTTTTATCTCCTACATAAATACAATTTCCACTGCTTCCACTAGCTATACTCAATAGCTTCATATACGTAACCTCTTTTTCCCATTTACAAATTCAACTCTCAATCCATACGAACTAATAAATGTTTTTCATTTATTATACGTGTATCCTCTCTTCTATGTCAACTGCTTTAAAGATTTATTTTTCCTAATGTATTTGTCAAATACTCTTCTATATATCTTCCCAATTCCTGATGTTCTTCTTTTAATAGTTCTGCATCCTGCTTTAAAATCTCGTTTGCAGCTTCACTCGCCTCCTGTAGAATATTCGCATCCATAAAAACATCTCCTATTTTAAATTCCATGATTCCACTCTGTCTTATCCCTAACAAATCCCCCGGTCCTCTCAGTCTTAAATCTTCACTAGCGATAAAAAAACCATCATTGGATTTATTTAAAATTTCTAATCGCTCTAATGTTTCTTTTTTATCTGAGCCGCTGACAAAAATACAATAAGATTGTTCTTTTCCTCTTCCCACTCTCCCTCTCAACTGATGTAACTGTGCTAACCCGAATCTCTCCGCATTCTCTACCATCATCACAGTCGCATTAGGAACATTTACTCCTACTTCAATCACCGTAGTAGAAACTAATATCTGAATCTTATTTCTAGAAAATCGCTCCATAATCTCATTTTTTTCTTTAGGTTTCATTCTCCCATGCAAATATTCTATCTGAACAGCAGAAGAAAAATGTGTTTTTAACATCTGTGTATAATCTAACACATTTTCTGCTTCCATCTGTTCACTTTCCTCCACCATAGGGCAGATGATATAAATTTGTCTGCCCTTTTGTATCTCATTTTCAATAAAACGATATGCCTTAGGTCGATAATTCGTATCTACCACACAATTTTTAATCGGAAGCCGACTAGCTGGCAATTCATCTATGACAGAAATATCCAAATCTCCATATAAAATAATTGCCAATGTTCTAGGAATAGGGGTTGCACTCATGACCAATACATGTACTGCCTCTTTTTCTTCTCCTTTTTCAGATAAAATCTCTCTCTGCCTCACTCCAAATCGATGCTGTTCATCGGTAATTACTAAACCTAATCGATGAAATTTCACCTTCTCTTGAATCAATGCATGAGTTCCAATAATAATATCCACCTCATGATTTGCAATCACTTCATATGCCTCTTTTTTTTCCTTTGCTGTCATAGAACCAGTCAATAAAAGAGGTTTTCTTAAAATGTGATGTGTTTGAAATAATTCTAAAATATTTTCGTAATGTTGTCTTGCCAAAACCTCTGTAGGTGCCATCAAAGCCGCTTGATATCCATTCTCCGCTGCCTCTAACAATGTCAAAATCGCTATCATGGTCTTTCCAGACCCCACATCACCTTGTACCAATCGATTCATAACTTTTTCTTCTGCTAAATCCCTTTTAATCTCTTTCCAAACTTTTTTCTGTGCATTAGTGAGAGAAAATGGCAACCCTTCTATCAATTTTTCTGTCGCAGAAACAGGCTGCATAGGATATTGATTCTTCGTAATATCATTTGCCTGACGAAGTTTTCTTAAGGCTAAGATAAATAGAAAAAATTCTTCAAAAACCAATCTTCTCCTAGCTATCATAAGTTCTTTCATATCCTTTGGAAAATGAATCGTTTTTAATGCAAAATTATATTCTGCCAACTGATATTTCTTTCGTATACTATCTGGCAAATATTCCCTTCTCATCTGTGTCTGTTCTAATTCTAAAGCCTGTTTTATCGCCTTTATAACAGCATGATTTGTAAGCCCCATTGTCAGAGAATAAATCGGCTGCATTTCGTTAACTAACTCATCATATTCCGCTAACCCATATATTTTAGGCTGTTCCATTGTCAGTTTCCCTGCTTTAAAGCCTACCTTTCCCCGAAATACAAATCTGCATCCTGCTCTCATTGTCTTTTGTAAAAATGGCATATTAAACCACATGATCGCTAATGTCCCTGTAGAATCCCTCATAACAGCTTGAACCACTTTTGCACTCTTTTTTGTTGTATTATTTTCTGGATGGGAAGGTGTTCTCATTTCTGGAGCTTTTATCAACATCCCCTCTACCGCTTGAATATTGCCAGCTCTTATTTCCTTAATAGGAACAGGTTTTTTATAAATATCATAAGTTCTCGGGTAAGTATGTAGCAAATCTTCTATAGAATTTACTCCTATTTTTTGAAATAACTGTTCTGCCTTTTCCCCCACCCCTTTTAATTGGCGTATTGATGTCATACTCTCTGCCCTCTCCTAATTTCTTTTCCTTATCACTTCTTCTAAAACAAGTTTCTTTTGTGAATCTATCGCAGTGAATGTTACAATTCCGTCTACATGAAAGTCAAAGGGTCGCTCCGGCGAGGGAGTATTTAGGCGAAGCCGCGCTTTCGCTCCGTTCCAGACGTAACGGTACTAAGCTCACAGCCCATAAAGGGCTGTTTGCTAAGTGCCGACGTCTTCCAAGGGGCTTCTTTTGGAATACTCTCCGCTAGTCTGTCAACGGTTCTAATTTGTGAAAATATAATAACCATATTTCTTTTGTTTGTGAAAAATAACCAGCAAATACTAAACTTATTGTAACAAATATTGCCACATTTTGTAAACCATCTTATTCTAAAAAAAGCTGCTACAGCCAGCCTGCTGTAACAGCCTTTCTTTATTCGACTGACAATATATAATAATAAATAGGTTGTCCTCCACAATGCAGTTCAATATCACAATCTGGATATGCAGCTTCCACTTTTTGATATAACTTTTGTGCGTTATCTTCTGTCATTTCTAAACCATAATAAATACTGATCAACTCTGCCTCATCTGTCATCATCAATTCTATTGTCTTTAATGTCACATTTTCTATCTCATTTCCAACTGCTAATATCGTGTGATCTCCTAAGCCCATGATATCATTTTCTTTAATTTCTTTATCATCAATCACCGTATCACGAACAGCATATGTGACTTGTCCAGTTTTTACCTTTTTCATCTCTTTTGTCATCATTTCCAGATTCTCTTCTGGCGTTTTATCTGCCATATAAGCGATCATTGCGGTAATACCCTGTGGAATCGTCTTAGAAGGCACTACTAAAATCTTTTTGTCTTCTACTAGATAAGTAGCCTGTTGAGCCGCTAATATGATATTAGAATTATTAGGCAAAATAAAGACTGTATCCGCATTCACTTTTGATATCGCTTCTAACATATCTTCTGTGCTTGGATTCATAGTCTGACCACCCTGAATGAGATAATCTACACCGACTCCCTGAAAAATTTCATCTAATCCTTCTCCAGCAGAAACAGCGATAAATCCAACTGATTTTTTTTCTTGATATTTCTTTATTTCTTCCTCTTCTACTTCTTCTTGCTCTCTTGCCACTTTTTCAGCATCTTTAATCAACTTTTCCTGATGCTCTTCTCTCATATTGTCTATTTTTATACTCGTCAAAGCTCCATAAGTGAGTGCCTTTTGAATCGCGAGTCCCGGATCATTAGTATGCACATGGACTTTCACAATTTCATCATCAGAAACCACCACCACACAATCTCCTATAGAACTCAAATACTTTTTAAATTCCAATTCCTGCTCTATCTCAAATACTTCATTTGTTACAACAATAAATTCCGTGCAATATCCAAATTCGATATCTGTTTCCTCTTCTTTTTGTATTACCACTTTACTAGATTTGGAACTTTCGATTTTTAAGTCAATCTCTTTTCCTAAAAATCCATCATAAGCTCCCTTTAATACCTGCATCAAACCTTGACCACCCGAATCGACCACCCCAGCCTGTTTCAAAACTGGGAGCATCTCTGGTGTCTGACTGAGCACATCATCTGCATGTTTTATAATTTGATCAAAAAACACCGTCAAATCTTTCTTTTCTCCTGCTAATTCCACAGCTTTATCAGAAATCGCCTTTGCAACCGTAAGAATCGTTCCTTCCTTTGGTTTCATAACTGCCTTATAAGCCGTTTCTGTCGCTTTTTGCAGTGCTTGAGCGATAATATTACTATCTAATTTCTCTGTATTCCGAATCACTTTTGTGAAGCCACGAAATAGCTGGGATAAAATAACTCCAGAATTTCCCCTCGCTCCTCTTAAAGAACCAGAAGAAATCGCCTTTGCTAAAGCCTCCATCGTATCTTCTTCAATACTTCCCACTTCTTTTGCCGCCGACATAATCGTAAGCGTCATATTCGTTCCTGTATCTCCGTCTGGCACTGGAAACACATTTAATTCATTAATCCATTCCTTCTTCGCTTCTAAATTCTTTGCACCTGCTAAAAACATCTTTTTTAGCATTTTTGCATCTATAGTAGTCACTGACACGATATGTTCCTCCTTGATTTTGCTAGGTTATAATATTTTTTAGTCAATCACCCTAACACCTTCTACAAATATGTTGACCTTTGCTACTTCCATTCCAGTAAACTCTTCCACTTTATATTTCACATCATGAATCAAATTATCAGCCACTGCCAAAATACTGACACCATATACTACAATTACATGGAAATCAATTATCAATCTATTCTCTTCTATTCTAACATTGATCCCTTGTGTCAAGCTATCTCCCTTTAGCAGTTTCACTAATCCATCTTTCATGCTCACATAAGCCATGCCAACGATTCCAAAGCATTCTACAGCTAAAGTTCCTGCATATTTTGCGATAACACTTAAATCAATAGTAACTTCACCAAGCTGAGTGCTCATACGACCTCTCATAGAAATACCTCCATCTCATCTTTTCTTAATTAGCATAATAGTATTTATCATTTTCTTATGATTATAACCGCTTTTCTGAAAAAAAGAAACATTTTTTTCACAAATATTCATTGAGTTTCCGCGCAGGGGAAGAAGTATTCCAACGAAGCCGCGCTTTCGCTCCGTTCCAGACGTAATGGATACTAAATTCTCGGCGCGTAACCGCACCGCTCATTAAGTACCAACGTCTTCCAAGGGGCTTCTTATGGAATACTTCTTCCCCTGCACTACTTTTTTCGCTGTTCTAATGAAAAATTCAATTTAATAATGACAAAAAAATAAATCTTATATACATCTGACATTAATATTATAATATCCAAATTTTTGTTGAAAATAATTTGCGTCACCATCTAAAAAGATAGTACTTATAAATAAACGAATAGTTTAAAGCCTTTCTTTTCTAATTTCTCTAGAATAGCCAATAAACTAGCGAAGGCAAAAAACTATTCCAAAAGAAGCCCCTTGGAAGACGTTGGCACTTAATGAGCAGCTCCATAAGGAGTTGCGAATTTAGTACCATTACGTCTGGAACGGAGCGAAAGCGCGGCTTCGTTGGAATAGTTCTTTGCCACAGCGCCCCTTTGTCTAAAATGTTCTCCTAACCTTTCCCAATCCTATTTCTTCAAGTTTACTCTTATATAAAAAAATGATTTTAAATTTACTTAATATCTCGTAAATGCTTCTATACTCAACTTATCTAATGTAGTCTTAGACAGCCTTCCATCCCAATGTATCTTACAAGTACCTCCATAATTCACTTCTACAGTATCAATATAATCTGCTCCTTTACCAATAACAAATATCGTATGAATATCATTATATCTGATATAATCTCCTATTTTAACCTTATCAAATTCATAATCATAATCTATCATAGGTGCTTGTGGTGTAAATACTAAATCACTCATTTTTCGCGCGAATCCATCGCATTGATATCCCCTTACATTCCCTAACACATAGTTATTACAATACGTCATATTAAATAGTTCATGTTCACAAGGAATACCTGTCACAATTTCACTATTATTTGTCAAATAAGGATCGAATCCCATATGATTCCAATACATTCCTTCTGGAAATTTCGCCCTCAATTCCTGAATCTTTTCTGAAACTTCTTCCTCTGTCCATTCTACTGGATCTATTATCAAATCATTATTATCACTCTGTGCCACTTGATTCCAGATACCTGATGTATTTACATAATAATCTCCTATCCATGTATCTGTTGCCATACTTCCATCTTCTTTAAAATAATACCAATCTTGTCCATCTTTTAACCAGCTTGTCTGCAGCACTCCATTAGTCTGACCATAATACCATTTTCCATTCTCTTCAAACCAACCTGTTTTTAATATCCCATCTATTCCAAAATAATACTTTTTTCCATTGATATCTTCCTGCCAGCCTTCACGCATTTTTCCCGATTCATCCAGATAATACCAGTTTCCATCAATATCATTCCAGCCTATCTGCATTACTCCATCTGCATTGAGATAATATCTCTCTCCATCAATTTTATTCCAACCTGTCTGCATTGTTCCATCTGTATTGAGATAATACCAATTTCCTTTTGATAACACCCAGCCGGTTTTCATCTTGCCATTTGGTTCAAAATAATACCAGTTTTCGTTAATAAAAGCCCAATCTGTCAAAAGATAACCTTCTGTATCAAAATAATACCAATTTCCATTCTCTTCCAGCCACTGTTCTGACAAATAACTGCCATCTTTTTTTTGATACCACCATTTATTATCTGTCTGTATCCATTTTCCGTCATCTGCAAAAACGAAATTTATATTTCCTATCAGACTAGCTGTCAATGCTACCAGAATAAGTCTATGAATCATTCTTTTTTTCACAAGGTTATCCTCCATTCAAAATTCTAAAATTTATTTTTCTCTCTATTTATGATAACATATCCCCTTTTTATTCGCAAGATTTTTATAAAAGAAGCCAAATTACACCTTGCAACCTCTTTTTTATTTTATTATAATACGTAAAGATATGATATTTTTACTATAAAGGAGGTTTTTCTATGAATCTATCTATGCAAAAAATAAATGAAACAGCGAACACGATTAAGAGCTTTTTACCATTTGTTCCTGAAATTGCTATTATATTAGGATCTGGATTAGGAGCTTTGGCTGAAGAGGTACAGGATGCAACCGTTTTAGACTATAAATCTATTCCTAATTTTCCTATGTCTACGGTAGCTGGACATGATGGAAAATTAGTAGCAGGAATGATAGAAAATAAAAAAGTGATCCTGATGAAAGGTCGTTTTCATTATTATGAGGGCTATGATATGGATATCGTTACTTTCCCTATTCGTGTTTTCGCAAAATTAGGCATCCGTTCTCTTTTTGTTACAAATGCTGCTGGCGGAATCAGACAAGATCTCATACCAGGAACAATTATGTTGATGAAAGATCATTTAAGTTTTATGTGTCCTTCTCCACTTCGTGGACCAAATTTAGATGAATTTGGACCTCGTTTTAAAGATATGACACAAGTATATGATAAAGGTCTTTCACAAATAGCTAAATCCGCGGCAGATCGGCTTTCTATTCCGTTAAAAGAGGGAGTATATGCATTTTTTAGAGGACCTCAGTATGAAACTCCTGCGGAAATATTGGGAATTAAAGCATTAGGAGCAGACGCTGTTGGTATGTCCACTGTTCCAGAAACGATTGTGGCAAGGCATTGTGATATGAAAATTCTTGGACTCTCTCTTATCACAAATAAAGCAGCAGGGCTTGGAACAACACAATTAAATCATGCGGAAGTGACAGAAACAGCAGCAAATGCAGAAAAAAATTTTGTGTCCTTAGCAAAAGAAATTATTAAAGACTGGAAGATAGAATTATGATTTTAAACTGTGTAAATATAAGTAAAGCATTTCAAGAAAATATTGTTCTTTCTAATGTTTCTTTTCATATTGAGGAAAGAGAAAAAGCTGCTATTGTTGGGATTAATGGTGCTGGAAAGTCTACTCTTTTAAAAATTATTGTCGGTGAACTCTCTTCTGACGAAGGAACAGTTACAATTTCTAAAGGAAAGACTTTGGGATATCTAGCACAACATCAAAGCCTGACCAGCCACAACACGGTCTATCATGAATTGTTGGAAATGAAAAAAGATATCCTACAGCTAGAATCAGAAATTCGTAAGTTAGAACAAGAAATGAAGCATTTAACTGGTTCTTCTTTAGAAGAGAATATGGAACATTATACAAATCTCATGCATGAATTTGAACAGAAAAATGGATATGCTTATCAAAGTGAAATTGTAGGTGTTCTAAAAGGACTGGGATTTTCTGAACAGGATTTTTCAAAAGAAATTTCCACTCTTTCTGGAGGTCAAAAGACTCGTATCGCTTTAGGTAAACTTCTCCTTTCCAAGCCAGATATCATCTTATTAGATGAACCGACGAATCATTTAGATATGGAATCTATCACATGGCTGGAAACTTTTCTTTTAAATTATAATGGCAGTGTGATTATCGTCGCTCATGACCGTTACTTTTTGGATCGTGTGGTGACAAAGGTGATTGAGCTTGATAATAGCACAGCAACTTCCTTTTTCGGAAATTACAGCACATATGCACAAAAAAAAGCAATGCTTTTTGAAGCTTTGATGAAACAATATCTCAATCAACAAAAGGAAATTAAACATCAAGAAGAAGTCATCACAAAGCTTCGTTCTTTTAATCGAGAAAAATCTATTAAAAGAGCAGAAAGCCGAGAAAAATTGTTAAATAAAATGGAAGTGATAGAGAAGCCACAGACTCAAACTCAACAAATGTCTATCCAATTAGAACCCCGTTTTATCAGTGGAAATGACGTTTTATTCGTATCTCATCTTTCAAAATCTTTCGGAACACAAACATTATTCTTGGACTTAAATTTTGAAATAAAGCGTGGGGAAAGGGTTGCTATTATCGGTAATAATGGAACTGGAAAGACCACTATTTTAAAAATCATTAATCAGTTATTAGAAGCAGATGCTGGCGAAATCAAGTTAGGTGCGAAGGTACATATCGGCTATTATGACCAAGAGCATCAAGTTCTTCATCTGGAAAAGACAATATTTCAGGAAATCCAAGATGCCTATCCTTCTCTCACTAATACAGAAATCAGAAATGTGCTCGCAGCCTTTTTATTTACTAATGATGATGTATTTAAGCAAATAAAGGATTTAAGTGGTGGAGAAAGGGGGCGTGTTTCTTTAGCGAAATTAATGTTATCAGAATCGAACTTTTTGATCTTAGATGAACCAACTAACCATTTAGATATCACTTCAAAAGAAATTTTAGAAAATGCCCTAAATCATTATACAGGAACGGTTCTTTATATATCACATGACCGATATTTTATCAATAAAACGGCAACACGCATTTTAGAACTTAAAAATCAGACATTGATTAATTATTTAGGAAATTATGATTATTATTTGGAGAAAAAAGAAGAATTAACTTCCATCTATGCACCTTGTGATGAGGAAACCAAATCCAAAACGACTTCTTCTAAGGAAGATTGGAAATCTCAAAAAGAAGAACATGCAAAGCTGAGAAAAAAGCAAAATGAACTAACTCGTATAGAAGAAGAAATCCATCAGCTAGAAACAAGAGATAAAGAAATGAATGAACTTCTGACAAAAGAAGAAATTTATACTAATGTAGAAGAATTGGTGAAATTAAATAAAGAGAAAAAAGATATCGCTGATAAATTAGAAATTTTATATGAGAAATGGGAAGAATTAGCGGAATAAGTTTGGAAGACAAAGGTTCGCAGGGGGAAGGAACGATTCCAACGAAGCCGCGCTCTCGCTCCGTTCCAGACGTAATGGACACTAAATTCGCAGCCTCTTACAAGGCTGCTTATTAAGTGCCAACGTCTTCCAAGGGGCTTCTTTTGGAATTCGTTCCTTCCCTCTGCTAGTTTGTTGGCTATTCTGCAAATATGCCAACTGTTTGTCACTTAGAGGTGACTATTTTATAATAGTATAGTTAAAAAGAGGTGTAAATGAACCCATGCAGTGAACAGAACAAACTTACTATAGCAAAGATAAAAGGGCGAAATAGTCACCCCTTTATAAATAATTTATACTTATAGAATTTCAATTTGTTTACTCAAAATATAATTCTAATTTTCATCATATCGATATTTCCTCAGTTTTCTGCCTGTAATGATGCAAATTAAACTTCCACATACACCGAGTATAAACATCATAAGTGCTGCACCAGAACCCTTTCCTGTTCCAAAAAATGTCTTTAGAATTGATAAATTCTCAGATGTGTTCATAAATGGTTCACATATGTTATCTACCATAAAGCCACCCAAAAATAATCCTATTGGTATCGTGAAAAACTGAAGCGTATTACGACATGCATAAACACGTCCCTGTAATTCCACTGGAATGGTTGTTCTAAGAATCACATCCATATTCGCACTCATAATTGGTACAAGAATCCATCCAATAATCTGACCAATACACCATAAGACTGGTTCTCTGGAAAATGCCAACAAAAAGTTTTCCGTGCTCAGAGAAAATAACATGGTAAGGTAAATAACTCTCACTCTATCCTTCGGTTTTGGTAAAACTGAAACCATCAGACTGCCGATAATCATAGCAATACCTGCGCAAGATGTAACAATTCCAAGAATAGATGAACCCCCTTTAGGATTTGGAATCACATAACCTGGTAGAGTTGCATCAAAAGCAGAAGCTACTAGATTGACGCCAGACATAAACAGAATTAATGTCATAATAAGTGGATTTTCTTTTAGAAATATAAATCCTTCTTTTGCAAGATGAAGCACCTTTTCACCTTTTTCATACTTGTTTTGTGGGATTTTGATAAGGAACAGTAGCGCCAAAAATGCAACAAAAAAACTTCCAAGATCAACTGCTATTACAATATTAAGTCCTGCGAATGAGTACAAAGCGGTAGCGATCAAGGGATTTAAGATAGAAATCAATGATCTCGACATAGAACAAAGCCCACTTGTTTTTTGATAATACTTTTCAGGAACAATAAGTGTCATAGCAACCTCGGAAGCAGGCTGCTGCACGGTATTCATTAATCCTGAAATCCCATTCAAAACATATAAGTGCCATACCCTCAAACAATTTGTCCGAAATAATATAAATACGATGATAGTACATATTGCTGCAAATAAATCGCAACTGAGCATCGTCCTCTTTTTATTAAATCGATCTGTCAAGACTCCTGCGAAAATGCTCATAAGTACATATGGTGCATAAGAACATATAGTAAGTGCCGCTGTACTTAAAGATGACCCTGTCCTCTCATAAAGCCATAATGTCAGTGCAAATGCTGTGATGCTGCTGCCAAGCTGAGAAATACTCTGAGTACTCCAGAGAATGAGAAAATCTTTTAACTTAAATAATTCATTTTTCTTTAAAATCTTCATTTCTTTGCTCCTTTTCGTTTTTAATTATTTCCTTAAACAGAAGCAAAGCCTGAGAATATCAGCATGACGCTGTTTCTCCATGCAGCTTTCTCAGTCTCTGCATGGAGCTATTGCAATACAAAGTATCATATTCGTTTCCTTTCCTATACAATCAAAATTTATTGTTTTCTACCTAAATATCGGCAAACCTTTTCTTTATATTCTAAGTATTCCTCTCCAAATACTTCCATCAAAAAATCTTCTTCAACATTCACGATTTGTAAATGTAACATAACAACAGCAAAGATGGAAGTCACTAATAACCCCCAATTAAAAAACATCATCACCATTCCAATATATACAAGATCAAAACCTAAAAAAGCCGGATTCCGGCTAATCTGATAGATACCTCCTGTCACAAGTTCTGTTTTTTCTGCCTTTGAAACACCTGCTCTCCAGCTATCCTGCATTGTCAATACTGAAATGATAAACACGATAACACCAATTATTCCAACAAATGCTCCAACAATTCGTATAGGTATTACAAAAAAATTTGTGTTCAGAATAATACTTGAAACTTCTGTAACAAGAACTACATATGTAGCAACCTTCATTGTTAATTCTATAATTTTTACAAAACCAATCTTCCCTCTACCTATTTGGTCAGTTTTAATTCCTTTTTTACTTTGTTTTATCATCTTAATCATATAGCATCCATAAAACAACACTAAAATAACGATACCTATTATCTGAAATTCCATTCTTGCCCCTCTTATCATTATCAATTTATTGATAATATCACAAACACTATTTTTTGCAAACTAGCCCTATCTACAAACTAGCAGAGGCAAGCAATGAATTCCAAAAGAAGCCCCTTGGAAGACGTTGGTACTTAATAAGCAAACCCGCAAGAAGCGGGATTTGCGAATTTAGTACCGCTACGTCTGGAACGGAGCGAGAGCGCGGCTTCGTTGGAATCATTGCTTGCCTCTGCGAACCTTTGGTCAAAAATATCCCCTTTACTATAACATCTGTTCTAAATTATTTCTAATCTCCTGAATAAACTTCAAACTGTTCAATGTAACTGGATTCTCTATCGTAGTGATTAACGCCAAATCCTTTGTCATTTTTCCGCTTTCAATCGTTTGAAGACTCGCCTTCTCTAATTTATCTGCGAAATCTATCAGTTGTGTTATTCCATCTAACTCTCCTCTTTTTCTCAGTGCTCCTGTCCAAGCAAAAATAGTTGCAATCGGATTTGTAGAGGTTTCCATTCCCTTTAAATGATTATAATAATGCCTTTGTACTGTTCCATGTGCCGCCTCATATTCATAATATCCTTCTGGAGATACTAAAACAGATGTCATCATGGCTAAAGATCCAAATGCTGTAGCCAGCATATCACTCATAACATCTCCATCATAATTTTTACATGCCCAAATAAAACCGCCCTCTGACTTTATCACACGTGCCACTACATCATCAATTAATGTATAGAAATATTCAATCTTTAATTCTTTGAACTTTTCACTATACTCTTTTTCATAGATCTCCTGAAAAATATCTTTAAATGTATGGTCATATTTTTTGGAAATTGTGTCCTTTGTTGCAAACCAAAGATCTTGTTTTGTATCTACTGCAAAATTAAAGCAGCTTCTAGCAAAGCTCTCTATAGATTCTGTGGTATTATGCATTCCTTGTATGATACCACAACCATGAAATTCATGAATAACCTCTCTTATCTCTTCCCCTTTTTGATTTGTGTAAACTAATTCACACTTTCCACCTTCTGGAATCTTCATCTCTGTTGCTTTATAGACATCTCCATACGCATGACGGGCAATAGTGATCGGCTTTTTCCAAGTCTTTACATATGGTTCTATCCCTTTTACTAAAATAGGAGCACGAAATACTGTTCCATCTAAAATCGCACGGATAGTTCCATTTGGACTTTTCCACATTTCTTTTAAATTGTATTCCTTCACTCTTGCTGCATTTGGGGTGATCGTAGCACATTTTACTGCTACTCCATATTTCTTTGTAGCATTAGCAGAATCAATCGTCACCTGATCATCTGTTTCATTTCGATACTCTAATCCCAAATCATAATATTCCGTTTTTAATTCAATAAAAGGATTTAATAATTCATCTTTAATCATCTTCCATAAAATACGAGTCATTTCATCGCCGTCCATCTCTACCAATGGCACTTTCATTTGAATTTTTTCCATTTACTCTTTCTCCTTTTCTACTTGTTCTTCTTTATTTTACCTCATATAACTCAAAAATCAAAACTTCTTTTCTAACATCAAAAAAATTAAAATTCTCCCATAATAAGTCCTAACTTCTCACAACACCCTTTTATCACTTCAAGCAATTCCTCATCTGTCAACACTGTAACACGCCCGTCCTCATATTCTTTATCTACCCATTCCTTTATCATACAAACTAATGGAGAATTTTTGTCAATTTGATTTTCTCCTTTTCGTTTAAAATAGGAATTCATCCAATGAGCGATTCCAGCCAAGCCAGAAGTATTTGATACAGCAACTACTACTGGTCTGTTTAAAAACTTCTCTGTATCAAATATATTATAAATTTCTTCATTTTTCAATAGACCATCTGCATGAATTCCAGCTCTAGTCACATTGAAATTCTTTCCTACAAATGGTGTTCTGTTCGGAATCTCATAACCAATCTCTTTTTCAAAATATTCTGCAAGTTCTGTAATCACCGTAGTTTCCATTCCATCTAATGTGCCTCTTAACTGTGCATACTCAAATACCATCGCTTCTAATGGAGTATTTCCTGTTCTCTCTCCAATCCCAAACAAAGAACAATTCACTCCTCCTGCTCCATAGAGCCATGCTGTAGTAGAATTGACCACCGCTTTATAAAAATCATTATGTCCATGCCATTCTAATAATTCTGATGGAACATCTGCATGTGCAGTAAAACCATAGATGATACCGGGAACAGAACGTGGAATTACTGCACCAGGGAAATTCACCCCATATCCCATGGTATCACAAGCTCGAATATGCACTGGTATTTGATACTCTTTCATCAATTTCATCAATTCTAACGTAAATGGAATAACAAAACCATAGATATCTGACCTCGTAATATCTTCAAAATGACATCTCGGACTGATTCCTGTTTCTAAACATTCCCTCACAATGCTCAAATAATGCTCCATCGCCTGTTTTCTTGTCATCTTCATTTTATAAAAAATATGATAATCTGAGCAACTCACTAAGATACCTGTTTCCTTTAAGCCCATTTCTTTCACTAATTGAAAGTCTTTTTTATTTGCTCTTATCCAACTTGTCACCTCTGGAAATTGATATCCTCTCTCCAAACATCGATAAACGGCTTCTCTATCTTTTTTACTGTATAAGAAAAATTCCGATTGTCTGATGATACCTTTTTCTCCTCCTAATCTATGTAAATAATCATATATTCTTACAATCTGCTCTACAGAATAAGGTGCTCTTGACTGCTGTCCATCTCGAAATGTCGTATCCGTAATCCAAATATGCTCTGGCATATTATGAGGAACAACACGATTATTAAATGCGATCTTAGGCACTTCATCATATGGAAATAATGCGCGAAATACATTTGGTTCTTTTACATCATTCAAATGATAAATATGTTCTTTTTCTAAAGCAAGTAAATTGCTGTATTTATCCATAACTAATTTCTTATATTCCATATAGAATCCCTTCCCTTGCTATTTATCTTTACATTATAAACATATGTATTTCATAAATAAAATTCGTTGTTTTGTTATAGACAATTCCTCTACTTCATTTAAAAAGTAGGTAATTAACATTTTCTATATCGGTATAAGTGTATACAAAGATATAAACTTTGTCAAGTATTTCTGTTTCTTTCTAAGTATTCCACCTCTCTATTTTATTATTATCTAGGTAATTGTGAAACTTCAAAAATCATATAAATATTACTCTTGATGAAAATTTTTTCTGCATATCTCTTCCCTTAGATTTACATAGTTTATCGCCAACATTCGCTTTTCAAAAAACAGAGCAGCAATGAACCAGCTTAAGGCAAGGAAGTATTCCATAAGAAGCCCCTTAGAAGACGTTGGTACTTAATATATTCTATCCATCATTTCTATTCTATTATTTGAAATTTATAAAAAATACTCTCTATCTAGAACAATTTATTTTACAGTACAATCTTCTCTACGACAATCCACATTTTTTATAAGCAATTACAAAAAAGGAAAAAGCAATTAACATATTTATAACAATAATTAATATATCAGCAAAACAGATATGTAAATTTTCTAACTGATTTATCATAATACTCACTTGTTCTGAATAAATAAATCTAGCGATTTTAGAAATAGTACTATTAAATAAAGATAGCATTGGCAAAAATGAAAAAATCATCATAACAGGAACTGTGATAGAGGTAGCCATCATTTGTGTTTTACTACATGTTCCTATTGCTGCTCCAATTAATAAAGATGCTAAAATCCCTATTGTCATAATAATAAGAAAAATAACAGTCTCTTTCGATTGATACTCACCTACTATACAAAAAACAGCAGCCCCCATCATACAAACAAACCAGATATAACCACCAACACCTAATAAATATTCATATGGCTTTACATTTGACATCATCAATACTCTAAGTGTATTTTTTTCTTTCTCTTCCGCTATAATGGCTGTTATACTTATTAATGGTGTCATACATATATACATAGTAGCAAATAAATTCACAAAGAAATTTTTTGGCATACCTTCTATTTGTATCACATGATTCATAATAACAGTCAAAATAGGAAACATGATAAATTGTATAAAAATAGTTTTATTTTTCCATGTTTCCTTTACCTGCTTCTTAAATATAGCAATCATATTTCCCATATTCATTTAATCCCCTTCCAGTGAGTTCTATAAACACAGATTCTAGCGTAGGCTCTGTGGAGTGAATGGTTTCAATCATATCTTGTTCTAAATATTCTTTGATGGATATAGCCGCTTTACTGCTATTTTCTAATTCAACATTCGCTCCATTTTTAAGCATTATCTGAAGTCTGTTTAAATGATTATACTTTCTGCAAATATCTGCAGGTTTTCCAAATTCTATAATATTTCCTTGATTTAATAATGCTACATGATCACAAAGACTTTCTGCTTCAAACATATTATGTGTTGTAAGAAAAATAGTAATTCCCTTTTTCTTTTGTTCTATTAAAATATCATGAATTTCCCTTGTTGTAACAGGGTCAAGTCCAGATGTAGGCTCATCAAGAAATAAAATCTTAACATCATTCATAAAAGCCCTAGCAAGAGAAAGACGATTTTTCATGCCTTTCGATAATTTTAATACTGCTATATTCTTTGCATCATACAGCCCAATACTTTTTAAAATATCAGATATTTTACTCTTTGAAACATGGTAAATGTCCGCATAAAAAGCGAGATTGCTATATACAGATAAACGTTCATACAACCCAAAATTATCTATCATCATTCCAATTTGTTTATATTCTTTTGCTCCCAAACAATTTGTATCTGTTCCAAGAAGTTGTGAATATCCAGAATTTTGGTGAAGTTGACCTGTCAAAATTTTAATAAGTGTTGTTTTTCCTGCCCCAGATGGTCCTAACAAGCCAAAAATTTCCCCTTGTTCTACTTGAAATGTAACCCTATTTAAAACTCGTTTTTTAGAAAACTCATGTGACATATCTTTTACTATAATCGTATAATCTATCATACTATTCTCTCCTCATCTTTCTTTATTTTTCTTAATGCTTCCTCCATTCTCTTATTCTCTATTTTTTCTTTTAATATCATCACAAACAAACTACCCAAAAATGATAGCACCAAACATAGAAAAAACATTACCCATGGTTGCCACATATTTACAGGAAACCAATGAAAGGCAATAATAAAACCTACAATAGTTATTATTACCGTCATTAGTAGACCTATTGTTCTTAACCAAATAGCCATTTTTTTAATGACTACATCAGTAAAAAATATAAATCTAAAAAATACAATCAAAGCAGATACACATAGAAATTGAAAAACGATATTTACAGGAATTCCAACATTCCCGAATTCAAAAAGTGCAGAAAAATCTTTTGCATTTTCCCCAAAAATAATACAAAAAATATTTAACATAAGCATTGCAAATCCAAATACTATCATTATTTGTGCTATATAGCTAAAAATTGTACTTTTCTTTTCCACTTATATCACCCCTAATCTTTTTTTTAATTCATCCGCATACTGTCTTGAAGCCATAATTTGTTCTCCATTTGACATCGTAACTCGAACTTTTCTATTGATATCGGCTTTCAAAGATTGAATGTTCTGCAAGTGAATCAAGCAAGACTTACTCACACGAAAAAAACCATATTCCTCAAGCCTTTTTTCCAATTCATATAATTTGAAATCTGATTCATATATCTCTTTTGCTGTATAAACAAAACACTTCCGATCAATACTTTCTATATAAATAACCTGTACGATATCTAATAAATATATCTCACTATCTTTTCTTACTGTTAATTGATGATTCATCATCCGTAATGTTGCCAGCAGTTTTTCAATATCTGGTGTTAATTGTTTACAAATAACAGAAATTGTTAGGTCTGTTACATTTTTATCTACACAAATATCTATTTTCAAAATTTCACCACCTTTCTATATATTATTATAGATAATTTAAGCTTTTTATCAATTATCATTACCTATGTTGCCCATTCCTTTACATAAGCTGCCATCATTTTTAAAATTTATAAAAAACCTCAAGTAATTGATATACTTGAGGCAAATTAAATTCTATATGCAAAAATCATATACAAAATGGTCAAAGGTTCGCTCCGGAAAGAAATAATTCCAACGAAGCCGCGCTCTCGCTCTGTTCCAGACGTAATGGTACTAAATTCGCAGCCCTTTACAGGACTGCTCATTAAGTACCAACGTCTTCCA
>CAJUHN010000029.1 GCA_910585935.1 uncultured Lachnospiraceae bacterium
CCGCGCTTTCGCTCCGTTCCAGACGTAGCGGTACTAAATTCGCAAATCCCGCTTCCCCGCGGGTTTGCTCATTAAGTGCCGACGTCTTCCAAGGGGCTTCTTTTGGAATACTTCCTTGCCTCCGCTAGGTTGTTGACTTTTCTAATCTGTGAAAAGAAAATTTCACGATAATAATAGAGAGAAAAGATTGAATGGTATTTAACGTAAATTTTTTTCTATATAATAGGGTTCTTTACACAGAATTAAGGTTTTTTAAGGCAGAGAAACTATATGTGATATAACCCAAATTTATAATATCTTTCGTATATTTTAGAATCCAAAAAAAGTTATTTTAAAATATATTTTATATCTTATCTTGTTATTTTTAACCAATCGATAAATTCTCGTACTGCACCTTGTCCACCTTTTTGAATACATATATAATCTGCAAATGTAATAACATCTTCTGCCGCATCTGCTGGACAGGCAACTAATCCTCCTGCTTTCTTTACAGACATCATGCAAAGAAGATCATTTATATCATCTCCAATATATGCGACAGTGCTTAAGTCGTCACCTTCTTCTTCTAAAAGTTCTTCTAATTTCTTATTTTTATCTTTAATTCCTTGGTAGACCTTTGTAATTCCTAATTCTTTACAGCGATTTTCAAGAATCTGTGAATTTCTTCCAGTCATTATCACTGGTATTATTTCCATACTTGGAAGAATATCATGAATACCACATCCATCTTTAATATGAAATGTTTTCATGATTTCTCCCTTATTCCCAATATAAAGCTGTCCATTCGTAAGAGTTCCATCAACATCCATAACAAGATATCGAGTTTTTATAAAATACTGTATGGGAACTTTAAATACAGCCTTTTTTACTTTTTCTGGCTTGTTTTCTTGTACTCTAATACATGGCATATGTGCATCTTTGGGATAAAAAATAATACATTCCCCTTCTTTCAAACAATACTCTGTTCCTGATGTATTCTTATAAAATGTAATATCTTTTTTACGATGATACATTTTTTCTATCATTAGTTCATCAATATTGCACACATGGATAATCTCCCTGCCAGATATCATATATTGTATATCTACAAATAGCTTGTGCGATTCATATTCTTTATCTTCTTTTTTTTGAGTTTCATATGATTCAATCATAACATATATTCCTCTTTGTAGATCGTATCTTCCTTCTTTCATATTCTGCAACTTATTTTCTTTTAAAAAATACCCTATTTCACTTGATATATTATCTATATCCAAAATTGAAAATTTTTCTATCATTTTAATCCTCTATCTCAAACGACTATTCCAGCTTTCATAATCATTTGCCATGTAATTGTTCCTATTAATTTATTATCCATATCCACAACGGGAAGATTATTAATATTTTGTTGTTTTATATATTGTAATGCATCTACTGCTAATTTATCCTTAGTAATTTTTTTTGGTGAAGATATCATTACATTAGAAACTATTTCAGAATAGATATCTGTATGTTTTTCAATGATTCTTCTTAAATCACCATCCGTAATGATACCAACTAACGTATTATCTTCATCAATTACAGACACTACCCCAATCTTTTTTTTAGACATTTCTGTAATGGCATCCATAAGTAACTTATCCTTTCCTATTTTAGGTATATCCTTATCTTTCACCATTAAATCAGCAACTTTTAAAATCAGTTTTTTTCCTAAAGAACCAGCAGGATGAAATTTTCCAAAGTCAGAATCCTTAAATCCATATACAACACTTGCTACTACTGCTAAGGCATCTCCATAAACAAGTTCTGCTGTTGTACTTGATGTTGGAGCAAGTCCTAAATAACAAGCCTCTTCAAACTCAGGAAATACTTGTGTTATATCTGCCGCCTTAGCAAGGGTAGAATTTTCATTTCCTGTAATAGCAACAATTTTTGCTCCTATCATTTTAATATTGGGGAGAATTTTTACAATTTCTTCACTTTCCCCACTATAGCTTATTGCAATAATAATATCGTTTTCCGAAATCATTCCCAAATCTCCATGCATTGCTTCAGCAGGATGCAGATAAAAAGAAGGTGTTCCCAGACTTGAAAAAGTTGCTGCCAGCTTTGTTGCTATATGTCCTGGTTTTCCCATTCCTGTAATAATCACTTTTCCGGAACAAGCAATTATCCAATCTAGAATTTGTACAAAAGTATCATTGATAGCATCTCTCGTCCTTTTTAATGCTTCTATTTCAATATCAAATACTTTTTTCCCTTCAAGCAGCTTATCCATATACTATTCTCCTTTTTTTATCATCAGTATTTATATTTATTTAATGTATTGCATCATATACTTTTATTACTCTCTCTAAAAGTCCTTCAAATTGGTCAAGCCTAATCATATTTGAACCATCTGATAATGCATGGTCTGGATTTGGATGAACTTCAAAAAAAAGTGCATCTGCTCCCACAGCTATTGCTGCTTTCGCTAATGGTTCTACATACTCTCTATTCCCTCCTGTGGTATTTCCTTTCCCCCCTGGTTTTTGAACACTGTGAGTAGCATCCATAACAACGGGATAACCAAATTTTTTCATTTCCGTAATTCCTGTCATGTCTACAACCAATGTATTATAACCAAAACTTGTACCTCGTTCGCAAAGCATAATATTATAATTTCCAACTGTTTCTATCTTCTTTATCACATTTTTCATATCCCATGGAGCAAGGAATTGTGCTTTCTTCACATTAATAAGTTTACCCGTTTTTGCGGCTGCCACAAGTAAATCTGTCTGGCGACACAAAAAAGCAGGTATTTGAATGATGTCCACTATTTCTGCTACTTTTTCTGCCTGCCAAGGTTCATGAATATCGGTAGCAATTTTTAGTCCATACTTCTTTTTCACTTTTTGAAGGATTTGAAGCCCTTCAGAAATACCTGGTCCACGATAGGAAGTAATACTGGTTCGATTTGCTTTATCAAAGGAAGCCTTAAAATAATAATCTAAATTTAATTTTTCTGAAATCCCTTTGACTGTTTCAGCAATTTTCATCACATTTTCTTCTGACTCAATTACACATGGTCCTGCAATTAAAATAAATTTACTCATAAAACAACTCCTACTATTTTAATTTTTAATCTATTTTTTTATCATTTCTTCTTTTAATTTTTGCTCTACGAGAGAAATATGTTCCTCCATATCTACACCTATCGTTTCATATTGAGTTTCTAGTACTTTTATTTTATAATTGTTTTCCAACACTCGTAACTGCTCTAATTTTTCAATCTCTTCTAATTGGGATTTTGGCAGGTTTACGAATGTTTCCAAAAAATCTCTTCGATAGCCATATATCCCGATATGTTTATAATAGGTTATATTTCCTGTATTTTCTCGATCAAATGGTATGGCACATCGTGAGAATAATAAAGCATTATCTAACTTGTTTGTAACAACCTTTACCACATTTGAATTATCAATTTCTGCAAATGAAGTAATCTTTTTCTTTAAGGTAGCCATATATACATCTTGTTCCGAAAATGCGTCTATCAGTTCTTCTATTTCACTTGGATTAATCGTAGGTTCATCTCCTTGAACATTAATCATAATGTCATAAGAAATATCCTTACCTGCCTGATATAATCTATCTGAACCACAACTACATTCCCCTGTCATGATAGCTAACCCCCCAAATTCTTTAACTGTATCATAGATTCGTATATCATCCGTAGCAACATATACTTCTGCAATCCCTCTTGCTCTTGCGGTTCTTTCATAAACCCACTGTATCATTGGCCTTCCTAATATCTTCGCTAATGGTTTTCCTGGAAATCTAGAAGATTGATATCGAGCGGGAATCATAGCAATAATTTTTTCATTCATCTAAATTTACCTCATCATTTTTGTGCATACAAAATTAAATATTCACAATACTCTTTATTTGACATAGAACTTTTATATGCTGTGTCTACCGTCTTACTAATAAATTCATACTTAATATCACCTCTAGGAATACTATCTAATAACCATGATAATAAATTTCCAAGACCATATTTCTGTTTGTATTCTATCCGAATATTCTTAAAACCGACCTTAGTAGCCATAAGCTTCATAGCGTAATCAGACAAAATCCATGGATGCTGTACCTGAAAAATAAATCGGTCAAAGGTTTCTCCTAACATCTTTCTTAAAACAGGATAATCCGTTGGAGTTCCTATTATAATTTGTCCTTGTGAGTTGCATAAATCGTAAGCATCTTTCAAAAATTGTTCTGGATTTTCTACATGTTCAATCACATCAAAACTGGTAATTACATCGACAGCATTTTTATAGTCTTCTTTTGCATTTGATGTATATGCATATGTATTATGCCCTTTCTCCGTCAGACCTTTCCTATAGATCTCGGAAGGTTCAATTGCAACGGTTTGAGAAGCAACTCCTTTAAGAAAATCTAAAAAGCTCCCACCTCCACAACCAATATCCGCAACTATCTTATTTCTAAATATATCTGTTCCTGTCATGGTAAGTTTATCTAATACTTCCTTATCATATTTGCTATAATAAGTTTCTATGCTTGTATTTGTATCAATTCTTGTCCTATATTCAGCGGATTCATAAAAATCTGTTATATTATAATCTTTATATGCCTCATTCCAAATCATACCACAATCTTCACATTGCCACACCGTATATTCTTTTTCTGTCCATCCTTTCAATAATCCTGTTTTCAATTCTCCTTGATAAATACTTTTTATCTTCTTTGATCCACATATTGTACAAATCATTTTCTTTTCTCCTTTTTTCATTGAATTGATTCTTAATCTTTATGAATATAGCAACTTTCTAATATACGTTTCTCCTAATTCTTTTTTCATATGTGCTTTTGAAAATGCATGAATAGATGTGCTCCGAATCGCAAATACCTTTTCAAAATATAATTTTTTACTTAAATTAAATATTTCTGCTGAAAACACTCCTGGCACTACGACGGCTCGCTTTGATATTCCCTCATAATTCATCGTATCTCTAGGATGTGGTTTTACTATCACATAATCTAATTCTTTCATTTCTTGTTCAATTATCTCTTGAAATACTTGCCTTTGTTCTTCTTTGGTTTTTACTAAGTTATCTTCATATAAATTGGTTGTTAATAACATTCCTACTTTTTTATTTTCTGGTATTTCTACTTGATAAGCTTTACAATAAATTTGAAAGATAACATCTTTTTCCTCTTCGGTTCGTTTTTCTAAAACTTTTAAAATATCTAGTTCTCTTATCTCTTTCTTTTTAATGAGAGATATCAAATTTTTATTTTCTGTCACTTCAATCGCTTTGACATATTTAGATACTCCATGCAAAGCATATAAAATATGCAATTTCTCTAAATATTTCATGATTTGAAATCCTACTCGAAAGGGCAGATCTATTTTTATCTGATAAATATTTCTAGCATGTTCTACCCATATCACTTCCTTTTTCTGATGGAAAAGATATAACATTATACTAGAAGAGGCATCATTTACATAAATTTCATCATAACTATCTATCTCTAATCCTTCTGGAAGGCAAATATTCTTTGCTTTCTTTTGTAATTCGATATATTTCATCAATTTCCGAATAGAGATGAAAATTCCCTTCGGAAATTTACTGTATTCTCTTGCTGTTCCATACTGATAAAATTTTAAATAATTTTTATCATCATAGAAAAAAACTTGATGAAATAATTTACTTTCTTTTATCGGTTCTATTATGTTCTCCATTCCATCTACATGATTACTGATTACTATATCTAAGGTATCCTCACTTTTTATTGCTCGAATTAAAGTTCGATATAATGGATATGGTCTTTCACAGATAAATAATTTCTTCATCCTTTATTTTTCCTTTCGATAACATTGACATATTATAAATAAAATAATCATTTGTAATATCATTAATCCTGAGTATAATATAGATGCCCCTAATATTTCATAATTTCTTACAAGAGTATCAGAACATACTGTTCCTATTAGAGATATTCCAATTATAATGTACATAATTTTACTTTGATTTCGCTGTATGGTAATACATGTGGTTATAAAATAGGATATGGCACTACACCCTCCTCCTATTAATAAAATAAGATATTCTTTTCCATATGAAGCTAATTCCATTCGATACATCCAAGATAAAATGGGCAATTCTATCTTTGTCGCACAAAGGCATAAGAAAACGGTAACTATTACAATAAAAATAGATTGTTGATATATTTTTTTAAAAAATTTTTTTCTTTCTTGGTTATTCCATACTTGTGCTAATTCTACTAAGATAGGACGATAAATAAATCCACTCAATAAATTAATTACAAAAATTGGCATAAATAAGACACCATAATATGCCTGATATTCTTCTGATAAAATCCTATCTATCGCATATTTCGGAACATTACAAATATAAATATTTAAAAAAGAATGTAAAAAAATAGGCGTTGCATTCCATAAGATCGTTTTTATACTGGAAATAGAAATCCCTTGCTTTTCTTTTTGTTGAAATTTACCCTGAATATAAGTTCTATTTCCCATGATAAATAAAAACGATAGGAAAACCATTCCTCCACAAGCATACAACATACTTTTTGTGCTATAAATCAACACAAAAAATATTCCTATATTTGCTGTCAATCTCAAAAACCATAATTTCCCCGCAATGTCCAAGCGTCCTTCTAACTGATACTCTCCAAAAAATAAATCTTCTATCCCTTCTAAACACTTGAATAGACATAAAGTAAAAATGACTAAACTCTTTTCTATCGTATAGTCCGAACAAAAGCTAAAAAAAATACTTAGAATCATCATCACAGTGCTTGTCACTATTCTCAACATATAATATTCATGAAAACTGTGTTTTTTTAAAACATCTGTTACTTGATAATTCCTCACTCCATATGTTCCTATATACAAAAGCATATTTGCAGTAGAAAAGGCAAAAGAGAAAACTCCTCCTTCTACCACGCCTAATGTTCTGGTGACAATAAATAATAAAATTACTGTCTGCGCAGAATTTAGAATAGAAGCTGCCATATTCCAAATAACATTTTGCCTCTCCTGTTGTTCTTTTCTATATTCTTTCTCATATTCTTTTTTTATAATAGCACTTATAAACTTCATTTCCCTCTTCTGTTCTCTTTTATTCATAAAATTTTTCTGCCCTGGAATAAAATTTCATAATCAGCTTTACAAGAAAAGAAGGCCAAAAACGACAAAATATTTCATATTCTTCTTTTCTTCTTTCACTTGTTTCTTCTACTAAAATAGCCGTTGCCTGTTCTTTGTGAATTCTATGATAAAAGACGATATCTTTGACATAGACAAATTCTCCTTTTTGCTTGGAAAGCCTCTGCCATAAATCCCAATCCATCGCCGCCTGATACCCTTTTCTAAAACATTCTTTTGGCATCTCTTTTAATACATAGGTTACGGTTGGATGTGTGATAGGATTTCCTAAACATTGAAAGAGCCATTTTCCTAACTTACTTCCTCTTAGATAGGAATTACAAAGAGGCAATAACATCATTCGTTTTATTTTCACCATCGCAGAATCTTTTTTATCTGGCTTTTGTCCATGAATTTCTTTATAATTCGTAAAAGCAATAATAGGTCTTTTTGCCCTGTTTAAAGCTTGTAAAGTCTTTTCTACAAATTGTTTTTGTAATAAATCATCTTGATGTGCCATAATTCCCAATTTTGTTTTTACTTGTTTCAGTGCAAAATTATAATCATTGACATGTCCTCCTTCCGGATTGATATGTACTTCTAATTGATACTTTTTTGCTAACTGTGAAATAAATTCATTCGGTGTAGAAGTAGAAATCATAATATTAGTCTTGATAGTTTGTCTTTTTAAAGAGCGAATACAAGATTCTAAATACTGACATTCTTTATAAGCACAAATCACAATCGTCACATCTTTTCCTGTATAATTATGCCATTGTTTCACGTTTCTTTTCTCCTAGTATTTTCTCTATCTTTTTAGAATCTCCCCATATCGCAGGAGAATCATAGGGACGTTCTGGATATTTTCCATATTCTAACTGAATATCATAATGATGTTTGGTAATAAATTTCTCTATTTGTTCTCCTAATTCAATTGCCTTTCCAGAACATACATTAATAATTCCCTGTACTTCATCTTGTATACTGGCATACAAGATTTGTTCTGCTAAGGTATCTACATCAATAAAATCATACTTATTTTTTCCTGTCGTAAAAGGAAATGTCTTCTTTCCATCTTCTACTGCCTGAGCAATTTTAGAAAAGATAGAACTGCCATGTGCCTCATCTCCGTAAATATAATAAGCTCTTAACCAATGCATACTCACTGATTTCTTCTCTGTTTCTAACAATAACGTCTGACGGAGCGCATTTTTCGCTATCCCATAGAAAGATAGTGGATTACAAGGAGTAGTTTCATCTACTTTCCCTATCCAATATCCAATTTCATGCATACTTCCCATTACAGAAAGAGAAGGAAGTCCGCCATTTATCATATTTTGTAAAAAAATCACATGTTTTGACAACTCTGCCATATGGGCAGGAGAATTATGAATAAATCCATCTTTCCATGCTAAATGAATTAAAATATCTGGTTCTTTTAATTGATGATAAATTTCGTTATTTTCTTGAAAGATTGGCACATCTACAATGTTAGCTCTTTGATCTACGCCTTTGTAATTCAGATCATTGGCTAATACTTGATAGCCTGCATCTAAAAAAGTTTTCACGACATGTCTGCCGATATAACCAGCTGCCCCTGTGACTAATACTTTTTTTTGTTCTTTCATATCTTTCCTCCAAAGTATTCTATTTCTATCTATTTATTCATTAAAGTAATATTTTTTTCATATATTTTAAAAATTTTTATCCATAAAACTACAACATTTCTGTTTTTTAGTGTTTTACAAAACATGGTTTATATCTAAAATCTTTCTATTTTTCAAATTATTCTGTTAAGACTTCACGGTTTCCTTTTCTTTTTGTTGTAACTCTTTTAAAATTTCTTCTTTTTCATACTCTTTAATTGCTACTCTCTGTACTAAATTCTTTATTCTCTCTTCCAATTGAGAAACTTTTAACGATAACATAAATACTTTTATTAATAAAATAAATATCATCGCTAAAAATACAAAGTTTACTGTCGCTCCTATCCCTAACAGTTTCGACATAAAATCTGCGATTTGCGGAAAGATACTAATTATAACTAATACAATAGAAATTAATATCCAAAACAACGAATCTTCTATTTGCATCTGCGATTTTCTTATTTTTCGCAAGGTATAATAACACGTCATAGTACATACTATAATCAGTATTATCTTTAGTACTGGTGACATTTTACACACTCCTCTTTCTAAAACGCTGAATAAAAATAATAGAGGTACACATTCGTATCATATAAAGGACAGAACGTTTCAAATTCAAATAACTTTCTCCTGCTCTCCTATCTAACATTTCCACAGGGATTTCTAAAACCTGAAAGCCACAGCGCAGTAAATAAGATATGGTATCGGGTTCTGGTCCATAATTCATCAAGTAGGCAAATTGTTTCATCATCTTTCGATTAAACAATCGCATACCAGAAGTAGGATCTTTGATAGATTTTCCTGTTGTGATTCGGATTGCCATTTGAATGATATTACTTCCCAACATACGAAGAGACTTCTCTTTCTTTTTATTCACAAAACGAGAACCTATCACGATATCTGCTTTTTGATTTTGCATTTCCTTTACCATTCTTGCAATGTATTCTGGTCGATGCTGTCCATCTCCATCAAACTGAAGCACAGCATCATAACCCTTTTCATAAGCATATTGGAATCCAGCTTGTACCCCTCCCGCTAATCCTAAATTGATAGGTAAATCTAAGAGAGGATAAGCATTCCTTTTACATATCCATGCCGTATCATCCTTTGAACCATCATTTACAATAATATAATCATACTGAGGATAATTTACTCTTAAATCTTCTGCTACTCTTTCTATATTTTCCGCTTCATTGTATGCTGGTATCACAATTAACACTCTCATTGTTCTTCCTCTTATAATCTTTTGCTCTTTTATTTCTTTCTAAAATAAGATTTATAGTAATCCATAAATATATCATCGCTAAGACACTAAATACATATCTATAATGTGCCCATCTGAGTAATAATGCCCATGTTATGATTCTGCCTATTATAGCTATTCCAACAAAACGATAGCTTTTATATTCCTTTTGAATAAAAAATATTAAGAAAATAATAATGCTGAATCCTATGTTCCAAATTAACTTTCCTATTCCATTTTTGCTTATTTCTATATAAGAACGTATAAAATTAGAAAATATATTTTTACTTTGATAATTTCCATTTTCATCTGGAATGAGTCCAAATTCTGATGGTCCTACCATATAAAAAGTCATAACTCCATCATGTCCGTAAAATATCGGGTTTCTGGGATTATCCGCTACATCCCATAATAGATCAGCCCCATTTAATCTATCCATTATGATATAACTTGGATAACGAAATAATTCTATTAAATAGCAGCTTAAAATATCTGGAACGGTAGCATGTTCACTATTGCTTATACCTGTTTTATACTCTTCATCGAATCCCAATTTATCTGCATCATATGGTCTATACAGTTCTTTCCATTTCTCTAAAGGCATAACCTCTGTAAAATATAATTCTGTCTTTTCAGCCAAAGGTAAATCATGAGCAATAATATTTTCTATTCCTTTATACATAGGCGAAAGTAATGCTTTTTCTGTATCATTTTTTTTTGTTACTAAGTTTTGTGTGCTCATTTGAAAGCCTGAGATACAAACAATAGAGAATAAAGCAGAAATTATTAAAACTATATTCTTTTTTCTGAATCCATAATAACAAAATATAAAAACTAATATTGTATATACAATCACTGCTTCATGTCTTAATAAATCAACTATCATAAGTACTATTGGCAAAAATACTATATAATAAATATTATTTTTAAATTCTTTATCATTATCATTTATTAAGATAGCAAAAAATAGTACATATATTAAAGCTATACTATGAAAGGTATCTTTAAGAGGATTAGTAACCATTATGATCACATTTGGTAAAAAACAAATGAGTATACCAACAATTATTAAATTCCTCAATTTTAATCCCTTTTTATAACAATAAGTCAAGATAGAAGCTAAAACTGTTGCTGTTATCACTGCGATAAACATCATAATAGCCATAGGAGATGGATAAATAGCAATTAGTACCCTCATTCCTAATGTCATAAAAATAGGATGACCAGGATCTAATCCACACATTCCTGTAGCTTGTGCCCATTGGTATAAATTATCCCATGACCAATTTCCTGGATAAAACGCATATATACTAATATTTAAACATAAAAATGTAATGATCCAGATAAGATAAAAACATTTTTGCTCTGCTGCGACTATTTGATAATCTTTATTTCTTCTATTATATTTTTGACATAACAAAATTATATACCAATATATAAATGTAAAGATAAAAATACCTATTCCATATTTCAATATGAGAATAAAAATATTTTCCTGTATTACATTGCTTGATACTTCATAAATATAGAAATGATTTGTATAAGATTTATCTTCAGAAGAAAAGTCAACCAAAATCTGTTTTTTTCCATCTGTTATCTTTCCTATTCCTCCTACATTATAAAGATAAAAATAAATCTTAATATCTCCTGCTTTTGGGAAATTAATGGTTATCTCTGCTTTTTCATTGGATTTATTATAGATAATGGAGTTGGTACTGAATTTTTTCCAATCTTTTGTTAATTGTATATCATCTAAATCCATCTCTTTTCCGTCTATTTTAATTTTATCAATTAAAATTTCATTCCCCTTTTTCGTTTCTCCCACTTCTCCAGTCGCTTGTATAGAAACTTGTGTTGGCTGATATCTTTTTAGTATAAAATCATCTAATGCTGAAATAGTAATAAGCGCTAAAACAACACTTAATATAAATCGTATTCTCTTATCCCTTCTTATAAACTTCTTTTTTTCTATCTGATAATTCTTTATTTCATAAGTTAATGTCATATTTGCTATCTTTTCAAAGATATTAGAAAAAGCTCCAATAAGGATAAAACAATAAATAGAAAAAGTAAGTAACTTTAACATTCCAGAAAAGCTAGGTACATATTCATCTTGAATTAGAATAGTTTCCCTTCCAATGCAAGCTATCGCCATATAAAGGGCTAACAAAATACTCATTATTTTTCTTCCTATTTTCCATTTATACCAACTTTTTTTTGCATAAGACATAAAATTAGGAAGAGTGAAAAGAATCAATATTTTAATCGTAACAGAAGGAATGACATCTGCTCCTAAGATATAAAGAGCTAATCCTAATAATACAGCATGATCTATTTTATGGTATCTCCAAAATGATATTTGTATGATCATATAAGTTAATATACTGAGAATAATGAAAACTATTCCCGCATAAAAATTACTTACTTTCGTATTAATAAAAGCATCTGCCATATCAAATGTAAGAGAAATATCTTGTGCTTCTTCTCTTGTAAGTTCTTGAGTGATATAATAGCTTTCTGCCTGAATAGCAGCATTTCCACACCATGTATGCCCAACAAAGACAATTTCTACATCACTTCCTTTTCTATCTTTTATGAAAAGAGGTTCTGCCTTTGTATCATATGACACCAGATTACCATCTTTAAAATACCATCCCTGTGGTAATTCTATTTCTTCTAAATCAACGATTTCTTCATTAATCGTAATACTTTTTATCCATATTTCATTTCCTTGTGCCAAAGATGAACTGCTTTCTATATTTTGAATCATAATGTCATACATCTGATTCATATAAATGAATTTATTATTCATTTTATCATAACAAGAAACCAATAATAAAAATGAGATACATACTGATAAAATCATATAGATCCATTTTTTTTCTTTTTGTTTTGAAATCTTTCCAAAAAAGAAGGCAATGATATGAAATAAAAATGCAAAATACAAAAACACAAATATCCTTTGGAGATTTGTAGTTAATGTAATGGAATTTATTAATTTCATAAAATAATAACTGCACAATAGAATAAGAAATTCCTGTAACATAACTTTTGTCTTTTTCATTTTAACATGCACTGCTCCTCTTTAAATTTTTATATAACTTTGTAATATTTTTATAAAATATTTTAATGAGATAGGATATGATTAAATTAATAAATACGAACCAGATAAAAACCAAAATGGAATATTTAGGGATAAATATTATATCTTGAAATTTCCCCCACAACACTAATAAAAAGTAGTGAATCAACCACATGAATGTGGAATATTCCCCTAAAATAGAAAATAGTTTTATCTTTTTTATTAAAATTAAAATAGAGAAAATAAATACTGGAACAAAAATATAATCATAATCTGTTCGATTGGAATTTAAATGTCTTAAATAAATTATGAGTCCTATACATAATAAAGAAAAAAATCCTTTTTTTATCTTTGACCAATCTTTTATTTTTTCTTTACAGATTTGAAATATATTATATTTTGCGCATAACATTCCCATGATAACAGGACTTATATTTTCTTTCATAGTGTTTAAAAATACAGCATATATCACATTTTTTAAATTCCCCATAATAGGGAGAGCAATTATTTGAGAATAAACATGAGCAAAAAAAGCTCCTATTCCTATCAACAATAAAAAATCCATATAGATATTATTTTTCTTTTGAAAAATATAAAGCCAAAAAGGAAAAGATAATAGCACACAAATATAAGCCCTTACAAACCACCAAGTAGGATTATATCCTGTAGTATATCCAAAAAACATTTCAAAAAGCATTCGGAAATTTATATCTGGTTTTACTAAAAATATATGAATAGGAATAAAGATAAGAAATATCTTCCAATACTCCACCATAAAACTTTTTAAATGCAGAAATATTTTTTCTATAATCTGATTTATGCTTTTTCCATTTAATTGTATATAAAATCCATAACCTGTTGTAAATAAATACATAGCGATACAGATTCTAAAAAAAACGGCTAAATACTTCTCAATCGCTATTCCCTCTCCCAATTTTAAAAGAGAAATATAACTATTTCCATTGATATACCAACTTTCAAATCCAAAAAGATGGTGAAATAACATAAAAAGAATAGCTGCTCCTTTTATCTTTTTTGATTCTTCCTTTGTCATAATCTTTCTTCTCCATTTATTTCAGTCCAAAAATCTCTCTATTTTTCTCTATAATTTTTTTATTGTCATATTCATAATCTTTTAGGTTTTCTTTTAATTTGGATATACTCTGGGGATTTTTTAAAATTTCTATTATCTTATTTTCTATTTTCACTTCATCATTTTCTACAATCCATCCTGTAACTCCGTCTACAATTTGTGATTTCACATCACCCACATCTGTAGCTAATACTGGAATCCCTAAAATCAGGGCTTCAAATATCGTATTTGGTATCCCCTCAAACTCAGATAAAAGTGCAAATAAATCTGCTTTTACTACCTCTGGAAAAGGATTTTCCATATTTCCTTTCATAATAACTTCTTCTTTTAAATTATTTCTTTCTATTTCTCTTTTTATTTCCCATTCCTGATAACCGCCTCCAATAATGATCCATTGAAATACATATCCTTTTCTCTTTATATTCCCTAAAATCTGTATTAATCTTATATATGCTTTTTGTTCTTCTAAACGACCTACTGTCACAAATTTTATTTCATTTTTTTTCTCTATTTCCGCCTTTTCTTTTATAGATGCAACTGGCATAATATTAGCGTTTGTAGTCACTTTATCTTTTAAATGAGGATATAATTCTAGGAATCTTCCTTTTATTCTCTCTGTCAAAAGCACAATCACATCAAAATCTTGATAAAGTTTTCCATCTTCTTTTGTGATCTCTTTTACCCATTCCGCTGTATGAATCCAATCTTTATAATCTATATGTATCCATTGTATCTTCTTTTTACATTTTGATTTGGCTACATATTTTCTAAAGGAAGACCCCTCCGACATCACACAAACAATATCATATTTTGAAAAAATTTTAGATAGATTAGGCAATATTTTCTTTTCAAAAGTTTTTTGATCTTTTTTTATTTTTAAATCATATGTGACTTCTAATTTTAATTTCTTTTCATCTCGACTCAGCTCTTTGTCCCATAGGCAATCTAATAATCTTCTATTAAATATTACATCTTCTGGAAAATCCCTCCATGTAATAAAATGTACGCCCTGATATTCCTTTCTGGCAGAACTATTTGGAACATTTGCAGAAAATATTGTGATGTCTTTTCCTTCCCTTAAAAATTCTTGAATTTGATATTGAGTTGCTATATGTGCTCCGCCTATATAATTAATATCATCTATGATATATAATATTTTTTCTTTTTCTTCTTCTACCACATCTGGTTCTTTCAAAAGACTTTCAAAACTTTCTATAATTTCTTTTGTATTATCACTCCCTCTTAAATTATCTTTTATTTCTTCTCGCAGTTCTTTTTTCTGGATTATCTCTATTATTTTTTCTGTAATATCTCTTATAGAAAATTCTGTTAATATTCCTGTCTTTCTATCTTCTATTTGTTCTAAAGCTCCTGATGTCTTTGTAGCTACGATTACCTTTTCTAATATTTTGGCTTCTGTAATCACCATTGACCATGATTCATAATCAGATAACACCGTAATAATATCCGCACGCTTCATATAGGGATATGGGTTTTCTTTTGGTCCTAAAAATAAAAATTCTTTTTCTAATCCCGCCTGTTTAATAGAATTTTTTACTTGTTTTAATAAATTTGTATCTGTCAATGCCCCGATGTTATACCAGATAAATTCTATTCCTGCTTTTTTTAATTCTTGTGCTACCTTTATCTGCCTTTTATGATTTTTTTGAGGTCTTAGATTCGCACATGTCAATAAAACTATTTTATTATTTGGTATCACTAAATCATCAATTTTTTCTTCTGCTTGTTTTCTTATTTTTTTATAATCATTGATATTATAAATTGTCACTGCTTTTTCTTTTAAAAATGGGTATTTCTTTATACTCTCTTCTTGTGATGTTTTGGAAACAAAAATATATTTGTCAAAACATTCATGAAAGTAAAAATATTGTTCTGTATTAAAATATTCTGCAGCAGATAAATCATTATGAATCCATGCCGCCTTTTTCTTTGCTTTTACTTGAGTTGCTACAAATGCAGGTGTATACCATTCTCCTACAAAAAAAGCCCAATCATATATTTTTCCGCGCACAAAGTCTAATGCTGTATAATAAAATGCGCCTTTTTGTGAAGCATTATAAATAAACTTCGCATGGACTCTGCCTAATATATTTAATTTTTTGTACCTTTTATAAGCATCACAGACATGTACTTGTTTATTAATTTCTGGCATTAATGAGGTTGCTTGCTCTACAAACTGCTGATCTAAAATAACAAAATCTACTTCAAATTTTTTATAATCTAATGCATTCAGCAAATTAGCTAATGATGTTTCTGCACCTCCTTTATAAAATTGACTAATGACAAATAATAGTTTCTGCATGTCTTACACTCCCATTTTTAAAATAAATTTATCAGTTTTTGTATATTCTCTTCTTTTTTATCTATATAGGAACTTTGTTCTTTCCATATATCTTTATCCATTTCTAATAATTCTGTTAAACCAGACTCTATACTTTCTATATCATTTTTCACAAACCGAACTTTTTCATAATTCTTTACTTGTTCTTTTATTCCCCCTATATCTGTTGCAATAATATATTTATTTAATATCATCGCCTCTTCTATTGTGACAGGTGTTCCCTCATAATAAGATAAAAGCGCAAATATATCACACTGTTTTATAACCGGATAGGGATTTTCTAATTCTCCTAATAATATGACATTTTCTTTTAGGTTTTCTTGTTCTATCTTTTCTTTTATATGTTTTTCTAATGTACCTGTTCCTATGATATACCAGATAAAATCTTTTTTCTTTTTTAATCTCTTACATATATTTAATAATCTATCTATTCCTTTTTCTTTTTCTAATCTCCCTACTGTTACAAAGCTTAGGGCTTCTTTTTTTATTTCTATATTACAAATCTCTTCTGCTTTTTCTGTAATTTCTTTTACAGATATCATATTAGGAATGACAACAACCTTTTTTTCTAACTCTGGAATTTTTTCTAAAAATGCCTCTTTATTGCTTTCTGATAAAGTGACAACAACATCATAATTAGAATAAATATTTTTATCATCTTTTGTAATCTCTCTTGTCCAATCTGAAAATTCACTCCATAGCCCATAATTGGTATGAATCCATTGAATCTTTTTTACTCCCTTTAAAGTTGATACAAATTTCTTCATTTTAGAAGCTTCACTGACTACAATAATGACATCATAATTTTCAAATTCTTCTTTTTCTTCTTCTAAGATATTATCTAAAAATGCACTTTTTCTTTTCCATCTCCTCCATACTCCATAAAATACTCTCATTCCTTTTTGCTTCCAAGAATATTTATTACTCTGTAAAATATCTGTTAAGCTTTTAGAAAAAATCTCTGTTTTATCCCATATCCTTTCTCCTATCCATTTTAAATAAAAATTTTTTTCTTTGAGTTCATCTCCTGGTCTGCATAAACTGAATACAGCAATTTCATAGTATTTGATTAATTCTTCTATTTGATAAAATGTAACTTTTTGTACACCATTTTTATAATTTACATCGTCAAATATATATAATATTTTCTTCATACGACTATGTTATCTTTCCTTTAATACTCTATAAAACTCTTCCTCTATATCTAAATTATTAGAAAAACCTTTTAAATTTTCTTTTATCTTTTCCTTTTTTTCTGGATTTTTTAAATATTCTTCTATTCCATCTGCAATATCGTCTGCTTCAAATGATGGAATCACCCAACCTGTTTCTTTATCTATCAGTTGTTCTTTCGCTCCAGAAGTGGGAGTAGCGATTACTGGTATTCCTATTATCTTCGCTTCCGTGATCACTAACGACCATGATTCATAATCAGATAAAACCATAACAGCATCTGCTCTAGCCATAAATTTATAAGGATTTTTTTGTACTCCTAAAAAAATACATTCTTTTTCTAAATGATATTTTTTTATTAACTCTTTTATCTGTTGATATAAAAATAGATTGGCAGTAGAACCTATACAAAGCCATGTAAATTCTATCTTTCTCTTTTTCAATATCCACATCACTTCTAATTGTCGTTTATAATTTTTTTCTTCTCTCAGATTCGCAACTGTCAATAAAACAGGTCTTGTATACTCTTCTAAATTCACTTGTTCTAAAGCCTTTGAGCGAATTTTCTCTTCCTGACACATATTATGAACTAAAACTGTCTTCCCCTTTAATAAAGAAAATCTTTTTTCAGCAGAGTTTTTAGAATGTTCGGAAACAAAAATATATTTTGTATAATATTTATCAAAACCAAATAACACTTTTTCATCTATATAATCTGCCTTATCAATATCTGTATGAATCCATATCATTTTTCTGTCTGCTATGACATGAACAGCGATAAATTCTGGTGAAAGCCATTCTCCATAAGAAAAAGCAACATCATATTTCTTCCCCTTTACAAATTTTTTAGCAGTAAAACGATATAATTCTTTTTTCATCACACGTTTTACAAATTTAAAGAAGACTTTTATAAAAATTTTAAATTTTCCTTCTCTTTTTGCCGCATCACAAACAGTAATCCATTCAGGTATTTGAGGCAGCAATGACTCCGCATTTAATAACTCCACTTGATCTAACACTAAAAAATCTATTTCAAATTGTTCTGGCGATAAAGTTTGAAACAAGTTTAATAATGCCATCTCTGCTCCACCTTTATAAAATTGTGTAATGACAAAAAGTAATTTCTTCTTCATTTTTCTCCTTCAAACTCTCTCTATCTGTTTTATGCTAATCCTTCATATGCCTGACAAACCATCTCTGCATCTCCAAACATCTTCATCTCTCCATTGGAAAGCCAAAGTGCTTTCTTACAGATTTTTCTCACCTGTTCTACGGAATGAGAAACAAATAAAACAGTTGCACCAGAATGTAAAATTTCTTCCATCCTATGAAAGCTCTTTTCCTGAAATTTATAATCACCAACCGCCAGCACTTCATCTAATATTAAAATATCTGGTACATTCATAGTTGCGATTGCGAATCCAAGGCGCGCTTTCATACCAGAAGAATAATTTTTTAATGGCACTTGTGTAAAATCTTTCAGTTCAGCAAATGTAATAATCTCTTCATATTTACTGTCCATATATTCTTTTGAATATCCAAGAATCGCTCCATTTAGATAAACATTCTCCTCTGCTGACAAATCGTCATCAAATCCAGCTCCCAACTCAATCAGTGGTGCAATCGCTCCTCCTGTATAGACACTTCCCTTCGTCGGTTTTAATACTCCTGCAATGGTCTTAAGCAAAGTACTTTTTCCAGAGCCGTTTAACCCGACTATTCCTAATGAATCCCCTTTTTCCAGTTCAAATGAAATATGCTTCAACGCCCAAAATTCTTGAAACATCAGTTGTTTCTTTAACAGTCTGATAATATATTCTTTTATATTGTCAATTCGATCACTGCTCATATTGAACATCATAGATACATCATTTACCCGTATCATTGCATCCATTTCTTTTTCCTTCCTATACATATAGTACAAACTTATCCTGCTTCCGGTAAAACACCCAAGTCCCAATTAATAACATCCCTGCTCCAAATAAAAAGCAGATCAAATTCTCTCTCATACTAGGAAAATTTCCATACAGAATCAGTTCTCTCATATATTGCACATAATGATACATGGGATTAAAATCCATCACTTTTCTTGCTGTTTCTGGCAAAATATCCACTGGATAAAAAATCGGTGTAAAATAAGTCCATGCCATAACAAATACCCCATAAAAATGGGAAATATCGCGAAAGAAAACCGTTGCTGCAGATAAAAGAAGTCCCAACCCAGTTGCAAATAAAAATGTATAAAAGATAGGAATCGGTAAAAGCAGTAAAGTAATACGACATTCCACCCCCATTGCTAGCATAACAACAAACATTGCAATTAAAGAAAATCCCAAATTTACCAAACCTGATACTACCTTCGATACGGGAAATAAATACTTTGGAATATAAACTTTTTTCATCAAAGAGGCATTTCCTATAATAGAATAAAGTGCATTACTTGTCGTTTCCGAAGAAAAAGAAAAAATAAGAGAACCTGACAAATAATAAATAGGAAAGTGTTCAATATTCTGCTTAAATAAAGTAGAAAAGACAATCGTAATTACTACCATCATCAAAAGCGGATTTAATACTGTCCAAAGCATCCCTAATACAGACCTTCTGTATCTTACTTTTATATCCCTAGATACCAAATTTTCTAATAGATTTCTATATTTTATAAAAACATCTATTTTTACCTTTAGTCCATGTATCATAATATCTCCTTATCAATAGAATCATATATTTTTTTCATTTTCTCTATCATAATCTTTCTATCATACGCTTCTATTTTCTTGCTGTTATAATCTCCCATAAAAGTCAGATTACTTTTCTCTAGTGTTTGTATTATTTTTACCAACCCTCTTTTATCTTTTGGATGAAGTAACCATCCACCCTTTCCTCTATCAATCAATTCCCTATTGCCTCGAATATTAGAAGCAATTACTGGTATGCCACAAGCCATTGCCTCCTGTAACGAAAGCGAAAGCCCTTCTCGAAAAGAAGGCAGCACAAATAGATCAGATGCCTTTAACAGTTCTGGAATATCTTTTCGATATCCCAATAATTGCACCTTATCTTCTAACTGATATTTTTTAATTAATTTCTCCAATACTTTTTTAAATTTCCCTTCTCCACATATCACATAACAGATATCCCTCTTACTTTTAGCGATTGCTTCTATCATCACTTTATGATTCTTATTGTTATTTAGTTCTCCAATCGAAAGAAACAAAAGTTGTCCTTTTTTTACCCCAATTCTTTTTCTAACTGCTTCTCGATCTATCGTTACTCTTTGGTAATATGTTACATCAATCCCAACTCCATTTACTCTTTCTACTCTTCCCCGTTTACCTTTTACTTCCCTTAACTGAAACCTCTTTGCTCTCTGATAGTCTTCTCTATTAATTGTAATTAGTATATCTGTAAAATGAGCAAGCCAATGTTCCACTGGATAATAAAAAATCCAGTTGATAAGTGGAGCTCCTCGAAAAAAATGAAATCCATGTGCCGTATAAATTACCCTGCAGTCGGAATGTCGTTTCCTTCGATTCTGTTCTGCAGCCAATCTTCCCAATACACCTCCCATCGGTGTATGACAATGTATAAAATGAAATTTTTGTTCTTGCAAAAGTCTACAAAGCTGTCTATATGCTTTTAGATTCGCCGCCACATGAAAAGGGGAACGCACAAAATCTATCTGATGACAAATAATATCCGTTTCCTCTAATCGGTGATTATCTGAACCATAGTGTGGATTATGAAAATTACTCGCATAGTGAACTTCATATCCCATTTCCTGTAAAATAAAAACATTATTCATTTCAAACTGTGGTACAAATCCACTTACTGTTGTTATTATCAGCACTTTTTTCATCTTTCTTCCCAGCTTTTTTCTTTCATAACTCTCAGCACAACGGGATTTCTCCTTCTTTGTCTGTACCTTCTTTCTTACTTTCTTTTCCTCTCGGTAGAAACGGGCGGTGCTGTACCCAAAGAAGACAGTTCTTTCTCTCTTCCTTTTCTGCGGTTTCCCCAGATTTATATAAAAACTAGCTTTTTTAAAAGCTAATTTTTCTAACTTTTATTATATATACCTCATCTAATTATTATAATTTTTCAAAAAATGTTGCCCGATATTTCTTGCCGTGTTTAATCCACTATTTCCTCTATGTCCTTTAGAACATACATATAATTTTCCTCCATTATACTTTAGAATACGTGACCCACATTCTGCACAGCTATCCGATATATGATACGGTCTTACTGTTCCCACTATCATTCCTTCCTGAAAGGCTTTATATTTCAGATACTTTATAATCTTCCTTCCTATCCAATCAAACCGATTGCCCTCGAAATACTTCCTCTTAGAAAACTCTATTCCCATTTCATAGTTAGGTACTGCTATCACTTGTATTTGATGTTTCTTTCCATATTCTAAAATCTGTCTGCTTATCTGATGTGCATAATAATCATTCAAATTCTCTATTTTTTGAAAAATCTTCTTATTGTCCGAAACACAAATTTGTTTTCTGCTCTTCTGGCTCTTTTCTAATCGCTCCAATAATCTCTTCTTTTTTCCTCTCCATTCCTTTCCACCCCTTATATACTCATAGCCTTCCATCTTCCCATTTTTTAATAGAATCGCACAGACCGCCATTGTATCCGCATGAGGAAAAGAAACCGCCAAAATCTTTTCTTCTTCTTTCATTCTCTCTGCTATCGTTTTCACCTGTTCCACTTCCATAGACACAGGTACATGAAGCCATGCATTCTTTCCTTTCAGATAGATAACTGGAGATAAAGCCACCGCCTTCTCTGGAATCTTTCTTCCTCGATAAGGAAATTCCAACCAATTCCATTTTTTCCCATCGAACACTTTTAACCAAATAGATGTTCCTGTAAAGTCTTTATACATCCCTTTATAATAAATGGGAGAGGCACAAAAAGTTTGTGCTGGAATGGGACATTTCTTTTTCTGCTCAGAATTGAGCCAATTTTGATAATTACTTTTATAGCTTCTCATTAAACTTATTGCATGATTAATAATCGCTCTTCTAAAATAAAGCGGCAAAGTAGGAAATTCTTGAAGAGAATACTTCGGTTTCCTATTCTCCTTTTTATCTTCTTTTGTTCCTACACTGAGAATTTCTAATTCCCTCATTAATAAAAAATTACTGAGTTCTAGGAGTTCCTCCTGTTCTAATAAAATTTCATAATAAAACTTTAAAACCTGATTATATAACTTCTTGGTTAAAATTAACTCTTCCCAATGTCTATGATATAACTTCATTTTGTAGGTAATTGTTATTTGATTCATTTCCCATATTTTACCTCATTCTATTACCCTCTGTTCTAAATATTTGATTCACGTAATAGGATATTACGCGAACCTTTTAAAAAAAAATATCACTAATTATAGAAAAATACGATATTTTTTAGAACACTTAGAATTAAAAATTTTTCTCTGTTCATTTTCTTGTATTTGTTTTACATAAGAATCAAAGGTTCGCGTAGGAAAAGAAGTATTCCAACGAAGACGCGCTCTCGCTCCGTTCCAGACGTAATGGTACTAAATTCGCAGCCCCGC
>CAJUHN010000030.1:0-15497 GCA_910585935.1 uncultured Lachnospiraceae bacterium
TTACGGAACTGCTCATTAAGTACCAACGTCTTCCAAGGGGCTTCTTTTGGAATAGGGGGTTGCCTGTGCTACTTTTTTGGTCGTTCTGCCAAAAAGCTATATTTTGAATTTCCGATAGGAGTTATTGAATCATAGATTCTTTAAAGATTAGAGAAAAACGGGTAATTCAGATAGACTATAGAGAATAAAGGAGTATAGATTTTAGATTTATTTCAGACTAATAATGATATATCTATTATATTTTAGAAGATGGTATTATCTATACTGATAAGGAGATTAGTATAAGATTTACGTTTATCGGAAAAAAGAAAAATTTAAGCTGAAAAGAATTATAGTATGAAATATTATCGTAAATGTGAAAGATTTTATGAACTGAAAAGGAATAAAACAGCACAGACAAGGAACTATTCCAAAAGAAGCCCCTTGGAAGACGTTGGTACTTAATGAGCAGTTCCGTAAGGGGCTGCGAATTTAGTATCCATTACGTCTGGAACGGAGCGGGAGCGCGGCTTCATTGGAATAGTTCCTTGTCTGTGCGTAACTTTGTCAAGATGTGAAAAGTAACGATTCTATGAAGTAAATAAAAAAGTTCGCGTAACATGTTATTACGCGAACTTTTCTTATTTAATATAGCACAATTCTTTTTTTTATGCAAGGGTAATTTTTTCTATAGAACGATTATTTTACAAATTTTCTAAAAAGATTATAAAAAAGTATGATATATTTTGAAGTTTTAAGTAAAAAGGATTCGCGTAATAACATGTTACATGAACTTTTATAAAAGCAGAGGTATTATGGAGCAGAAAAAAGTAGGAAAAATAACTACAACTTATAAGGTAAGGCTGTATAATAAGCATTTGAATTGGTTGGAGAATACAAAACTTTTGTATAATCAGGTTTTAGAGTTTTATTATAAAATTTTGGTTGAACATAAGGAACTGCTAGAATTGAGCAATAATCTTTTGATGCGGGAATTAGAAATTATGACAGTAGGAACAAAAAAGATGAAGGCAGAGAAAAAGGAAGCAGAGTATACTCTAAAAGATTTTCCTAAAATTCCTTTATATTTTAGGAGAGCAGCTATTAATAATGCAGTCAGTCTGATGAGAAGTTATCAGAGCAACTTTGAAATGTGGCAGAAGTCTTTTATAGAAGGTCAGCCCTCTCAAGCGAGTCAATTTCGAGCTTCTCCTGTTTTTTATAAAGGGATGTATAAAGATTTTACAGAGGATTCTATTACTTTGAAACTTTATACAGGGAAGGAATGGAAATGGATTTCTTATCGTTATACAGGAAGAAGATGGAGTGAAAAGGCGAAATTACTTTCTCCTACTATTAAAGTGGGAAAAAAAGAAGCATGGCTTCATGTTCCAGTGGAAGAGATTGTTACAGATATCAGAACGGTGAAAGAAAGAATGGAAACAGAACAAGAGATCTTAGCTGTTTCTTTTCCAGGAGATGATTGTATGGCAGTCTGTGTGCGAATGGATTTAGAAGGAAAAGAATTAGATAGTTATTTTATTCGAGGTGGGAGAGAATGGAAAGCTAAGAAAAAGAAGATTTATAAGAAGATAGAGAAAGTGAGAGAGAGCAGAGGCAGTAATACGAAGTATCAAAGACAAAATAAGGAAGAGAAAGATAACTATTATGAGAAAATGGAACAGCTAAATAAGCGGCTGGCGCATTTGGTGAGTAGAAGGATCGTAAATTATAGTTTGGAACATGAAATTAAGATGATTATAGTTCCTAATTATGAAAAGGAAATCGAATTTAAAAAAATGCGATTTTTAAAGACCGGGGAGTATGATTGGATAGGAAGAAAGATAATACGGTTTTTAAAATATAAATCTTTTCAAGCGGGAATAGTGGTGAGCACAATACGTCCTTATCATATTTCTGATACTTGTAGTGAGTGTGGAATGTCAATTCAAAAATATAATGAAGGACATAGACCGGGAAAGAAATATTATGGAGGAAAGCTTTTTATCTGTCCTAGTGGTCATAGAGGAAATACAGCAGAAAATACTGCTAAAAATATAGGAAGGCATTTTCTCAAAAGTTTTTATGGAAATTTAGTTAAGTAATAATGAAATATTTGATATATGACGGTAAAAAATGCCGTTTCATATAAAGCTTGGGGAAACCACAAGTAAGGAAAAAGAGAGGAGCCTCTTTTTTTCTGAAGGTACAGTATCGCCTGTCACTACTCTATAAAAAGGAGTACCGACAAAGAAAGGAATATGGGAATATTCCTAATTATACTGAGAGGTATGTATTAATACAAAAAATGATATAGATTTTTTTATGATAAGGACGAGAGATGAGTTATGAAATAATTAGGAGGCAAAAATGGGAAAGATAAAAGTTTCTGTAATTATGCCAACATATAATTGTGAAAAATTTATAGAGCAATCGATTCGTTCTGTATTAATACAAAAAGTTTCGTTAGAGTTAATTATTATTGATGATGCTTCCAAAGATAATACTTTTGATATCGTACAAAAATTTTTAGATCACGCAGATATTTTCTATATAAAAAATAGTGTGAATCAAGGGGTGGCAGCAGCTAGAAATCAAGGAATAAATAGAGCTAGAGGAGAATATATCGCCTTTTTGGATGCAGATGATTGGTGGGATGATAAGAAATTAGAGAAACAAATACAGAAGTTAGAAAAGACGAAACAAGTTCTTTGCTATACAGCAAGAGGATTATATAACCAAGATGGAACTTTTAAAAATAAAGTGATTTCTGTAGTAGAAGATATAACTTATAAAAGTTTGTTAAAAACAAATAGTATTGCTTGCTCTTCTGTATTAGTGAGGACGGAGGTTGCAAAGAAGTATTTAATGGATCATGATGAAGTGCATGAAGATTATTTGACATGGCTTCGGATATTAAAAGAGTATAAAAATGCGTGTGGAATTAATGAACCATTATTAAAGTCCCGATTGACAGATAGTGGAAAATCTAGAAATAAATTAAAATCAATGAAAATGACATATGGAGTATATCGCTATATAGGAATAGGAAAAGTGATGTCTTTGGGATATGTTTTGAGGCATTTGAGCTATGGATTGCTGCGATATTTATAAATGTATGAGTAGGATAAAGGTATTACATGTGCTAGATAAGATAGATATTAATAGTGGAGTGAGTAGTGTGGTGCTTAACTATTATACTCACATAGATAAAAGCAAAATACAGTTTGATTTTGTAGTTCATAGGGAAGTAGAGAATATATTAGAAAAAGATTTAAGAAAAAAAGGGGCGCATATTTATCAGATGCCTTCTTATTCAATAAAAAGTTTTCTAACCTATGAAAAGGAATTTTTAGAGATTATTCAAAAATCACATTGTCAGATTGTGCATTGTCATGTGCCACATGAAGCTTTTTTTTGTCTAAAGGTGGCAAAAAAGGCTGGGATAGCAAGCCGAATCATTCATAGCCATAATTCTTATGGAGCAGATTCTTTTAAGAAGAATATCCGAAATTTTTTTTTAAGCCGTTTGGGAAAATATTATGCCAATATGATATTTGCTTGTTCTGATAAGGCATTATTTTATTTAGTTGGAAAAGGAAAAAGAAAATCACAGAGGATTTTTAGAATAAATAATGCAGTTGATAGTAAACGGTTTTTGGCGGATAAAAAGTTAAGACAAGAGATGAGAAGGACATTACAGTTGGAGGGAAAGTTTGTATTAGGACATGTTGGAAGATTTGCACCACAGAAAAATCATAAATTTTTAGTTGATGTTTTAGAAGGTCTTTCTAAGAGAAGAATGAATACGGTTTTGCTTCTTATTGGAACAGGAGAGTTAAAAGAAGAGATAGTAGAATATGTAAAACAAAAGCAGATGGAAGATAGAGTATATTTTATAGAAAATATATTCTCCATAGAAGACTATTTTCAGTGTATGGATATTTTTTTATTGCCTTCTTTTTATGAAGGGCTTCCAGTAGTGGCGGTGGAGGCACAAGCGGCAGGACTTCCGTGTTTATTATCAAATACTATTAGTAAAATGATAAGTTTGACAAAAGAAACAAAACAGCTTTCGATAAAAGAAATAGAACCTTGGGTTTTAGCGTGTTTGGAATATCAAATTGAAGAGGTACATGAAGATACTAGAAGACAAATAAAAAGAGCGGGATATGATATCGAAACAGAAAGTAAAAGGTTAGAGAAAATATATCAGGATATTTTAAGAAAAAATGAAAAAAGTACAGATTTTAATGTCCACTTATAATGGAGAGAAGTATATCAAGACTCAAATTGATAGCATTTTGGAACAAGATTATCGGGAGATTTTTTTAGCTATTCGAGATGATGGCTCTACTGACCACACGGTAGAAATTTTGAAACAATATGAAGAAAAATATAAGAATATCTCGGTGAAGCAGGAAGAAAATGTGGGAGTGATAAAGAGTTTTTTTGAATTAGTACAGAATGCAGATGAAAATTCGGATTATTATGCTTTTTCGGATCAAGATGATAAATGGCTGAAACATAAAATAAGTAGAGCAGTTGAATGTTTAGAAAAAGAGGATAGAGATATTCCCTTATTATATTGTAGTAATAAAATATTGGTGGATAAAGAATTAAATCCAATTCACTCTGAGATTGACTATACAAAAGAGATGTTTCCATCTTTTGGAAATGCGCTGGTACAGAATATCTGTACGGGGTGTACCTGCGTTTTTAATAAAAAGCTTTATGAGAGTATAAAGAATAATATTCCTAATAAAATTATCATGCATGATTGGTGGCTTTATTTAGTAGCCACGGCTTTTGGAAAAGTGATTTATGATAAGAAGTCTTATATTTTATATCGACAGCATGAAGGGAATGTACATGGGACAATCATAAAGAAAAGAGAATTGCTATACCATAGATGGCAGGAATTATGGAAAGATAGAGGAGAAATCTATGGGCAATTAGAGGAATTTAAGAGAAGATATTTGTTAGATATCGAGGAGAAAGAATTATTAGAGAAAGTTTTGAAGGCAAAAAAGGGAATAAAAAATAAGGTTAATTTAATGAGAGAAAAGAGAGTAAAAAGACAATTTCCAAAAGAAGATAACATGTATCGAATAATGATTTTATTAGGGAAGTTATAGAAGGTTACTTATGAATAAAAAATCAAAAATTATCTTAGAACATAATTCTTATGTATTAGCGATTTCTTATAACGATTATAGAGAGAGTATAGGTGGAACAGATAAAGTGATTTTATCACAAAAAGAAAAATTATATAAAAATAAAATTTCTTATTTATTTATTTTTCCACAGGTAATACGAATAAAAAAGAAATATGTGCTTGTGCATATGTGGGAAGTGATCGGAGATGGAAGATCATTTGGAATATTTAGCACAGAAGAGATAATAGAGGAGTTACAGGAACTTTCTAAGGAAAAATGTTTCTATAGTATTTCTATTCATCATTTATTAAATATTTATTTTAAAGATCTTTATAGAATTTTAGATTGTTTTCCTGTGCCAGTTTTTTTTCTGATACATGATTATTATAGTATATGTCCACAATGTTTTCTTTTAAAAAATGCAAAGGAGTTTTGTGGAATAGATGGTTATAGAGAGGAAAAGTGTAAGACTTGTTATTGTTATCCGAAAGTAGAAAAACATCAAAAACAAATGCTGGATTTTTTGAAAAGATATGAGGATAAATTATCTATTCTTGTGCCATCGAAAAGTGCAAAAGAAATCTGGACTTATAATTATCCAAAATGGAAAGAGAAAGTGGAAATAATACCTCATGTTCTTATAGAGGGAATTTATTTAGAAAATAGAAAACCAATAGATGAGAGAATAAGAATAGCATTTGTAGGGCAGCAGATATATTTAAAGGGATGGGAAGTATGGAAAAGAGTACAAAAACAATGCAAAGAGGAAAACGGGATTGACTATTATTATTTTGGTCATATCAAAGAAAGACTTCTCAATACGAACTCGATAGAGGTGAATTTTCAGAGAGAAGGGCGAAATGCGATGTTAAAAGCATTGAGGGAGAACAAGATACAAGTTGCCATTCTCTGGTCTATTTGTCCAGAAACATTTAGCTTTACTTATTATGAATGTTTTGCCGCTGGAGTTTTTGTTATTACGAATCAAAATAGTGGAAATATTGAAGCTATGGTAAGAGAAAATAAAAATGGGATTGTTTTAAGAGATGAGAGGGAATTACGTCGTTTTTTATCAAATGCGAAATTGTTGAAAGAGAAAATAATGGATTGGGTAGAAAGAGATTATAACTGTCCAGAAATTTTAAGAGAAAATGATGTGCTATTTGAAAATAGATTTTTGGATCAAGAAAAGTTCAAAATAAAGGATTTCCATATAGAAGAAAAAAGAATAGAAAACAGGCAACAGAAAGAATTTATGGTTCTTATAAAAAAAAGTATGATTTTTTTTTATAAATGGATAAAAAAATGGGCAGTAAAATTATTTTATTAATACGAAAGAGCGAAATGTGGAGGATATTATGGATTTGGAAAGATGCAGACTAGTAGATATTATTATTCCTATTTATAATGCATATGAAGAATTACAGTTATGTGTAGAAAGTATTAAAAAATATACGAATTTAGAGAAAAATAGACTTATTTTAATCGATGATAAGAGTCCAGATGAGCGAATAAAAGAATATTTAGAAAAAGTAAAGGAACAAAATATCTGCGTTTTGCATAATGAAGAGAATTTAGGATTTTCAGGGACAATTAATAGAGGGATTCAAGTATCAAAAAATGATGTATTGTTATTAAATTCTGATACGGTTGTCACAAAACGATGGATAGAAAAGATAGTGAATTGTGCTTATAGTGATGCTTCTATTGCAACAGTGACTCCTCTTTCTAATAATGCAACTTTATGTTCTGTTCCAGAGTTTTGTGAAGAAAATAAGCTTCCAAAAGGTATGACGATTGATGATATGGCAGAATTAGTGGAGAACGCCAGTGCAAAACTATATCCTTCCCTGCCAGTAGCACATGGTTTTTGTATGTTTATTAAACGGAGTGTGATAGAAGAGATTGGTCTACTTGATGCGAAAACATTTGAAAGAGGGTATGGAGAAGAAAATGATTTCTGCTATCGAGCGATTCAGGCAGGATATTATCATGTGATGTGTGATGATACCTATATTTATCATAGTGGTACAAGTTCTTTTGTGAGCGAGGAAAAACAAAAATATATTGAAGAACATGAGAAAATCTTAACACAGAGATATCCAAAGGAAATGGAGAATACTCATATACATTGTATAATGAACCCTAATAAAGAGATTTTTGATAATATTAAAAATTATATAACTCTTTGGAAAAATAGAACTAATATTTTGTTAGTAATACATTCAGATTTCCGAAAAGATGCTAGTGATAATTGTGGTGGAACACAATTTCATGTAAAGGACTTAATGATGGGATTACGGGATATTTATAATGTTTTCGTAGCAGCAAGAGATGGAAATTTTCTAAATCTCACAGTATATACAAAAAATGAAGAAATACGTTATAGATATTTTATCGATGAAAAAAATTTATATCCTGTTTTTTCAGATAAAACATTAAAAAAATTATTTGGAAGTATTTTAGATACATTTAAAATTCAATTAGTACATGTACATCATACAGAAGGACTATCATTAGATATTTTTTATGAAGCAGAAAAGAGAGAAATACCTATAATTACTACTTTACATGATTACTATTATATATGTCCTAATATCAAAATGTTAGATTATAATAATAAGCTCTGCATTGGAAAAGAAAAAAAATTAGTATGTGAAAAATGTCTAAGAAATAGTTTGAAAGTTAATGATACCATAGATTATCTTCCCATTTGGAGAAGAAGAAATAAGGAAATATTAGAAAAAACAAGCCTTATTATTACTCCATCTCAGAGTGCGAAAGAAATCTTTGAGAAATATTTTCCAGAATTAAAAGATAAAATACAAATAGTAGAACATGGTTCTGATGCTTATAAAGTAGAAAGAAAAAAAGAATATATAGATAATATAATTGTTAGTGATGGATTATCAGAATATATAGAAGAATTGAGAATTATAAAGGGTGAAGTTTTATATATTCGTGGTTGGGCATTTCTTCATAATTATGATATGACAGAATGTAAAATTTATATGGAAGCAAGAGATAGTAAAGAAAATATAAACCAATTAGAACTTAACAAGACTATAAGAGAAGATGTAGCTTGTGGGGATAAAAATAGATTGCTTTCCGGATTTTCGGGATATATTCCTATAGAAAAATTAGAAAAGGGAACTATTAATATTAGAATTTTATTAAAACAAAAAGAAGATTTAGTAAAAACAAGCGGAAAGTTTTATTGTACGATTAAAGAAAAGGATCAACAAAATAAAGGAAAGTTTAATATTGCTTTTATTGGAGGATTAAGTGTAGCAAAAGGGGCTAAATTAGCATTTGATTTAATAAAACACAGCTCGAAAGAAATAAATTGGTTTATTTTTGGGGATATTGGTTTTTCTGAATTATTTGAGTTGAATCAAGATAATTTAATAAAAACAGGCACATATAATAAAGAAAATTTAGATAATATATTACATGATTGTCAAATAGATTTAGTATGTATTTTACCAATTTGGCCAGAAACATTTTGTTATACTTTATCAGAAGCAATTTTATGTAAAATTCCTGTTTTAGTAACAGAAATAGGAGCATTAAAAGAAAGAATGGATAAATTAAGATGTGGATGGACTATAAAGGCAGATGCAGATTATTCAGAGATTTTAGAAAAAATTGAATACATCCATAATAATAAAAAAGAATATCAAAAAATGAAAGATGCGATAGAAAATATAAAACTTAGAAATATAGAAGAGATGATGAAAGATTATAAAAAAATTTATCAATCTTTTATTAGTAAAGAAAATAAAAAAGTAATACCTACTTTAGAAGAAAAAAAATGTTTATTAGAAAGTAATATTTTTTATAAAGATTTTTCCAATAAAAGACCAGAAAAAGAAATTTATAAAAGACTAGAAGACGCAGAAAGAAAGTTAAAAAAAATAGAACATTCATTTATCTATCATTTAGTACTTAAACTATCTAGTATAAATTTTCCTTTTAAAATGAAAATAAGAAAATTCTTATATCGAGTATTTAAAAGAAAAGGATAAATTTAACATACCTAGTAATATAAACATGAGGTGAAAAATGAAAAATAAAAGAATATTAACAAGTGACTTAATTATAAATTTAATTGTTTTATATTTCATAATCATAGGAATATTCTGCATAGCAGGGACATTTAAAACAATTTATCATCCTGTTCCAATAGTCTTAGGTGGATTGGTTTTATGGAGTGCATATATTTTTTATTTACGAGATGCAGAATTAAAAGAAAAAAAAAGTATAGGATTAACTATTATAAAGACAATAATAAAATATAAATTTTTAATGAAACAATTGATTCAAAGAGATTTTAAAAAAAAATATAAACGTTCTATATTAGGAATAATATGGAGTTTTTTAAATCCCATGTCTATGATGGTAGTCCAATATATAGTATTTTCAACTATTTTCAAGTCTGATATCGAAAATTTTCCGGTTTATTTATTATCTGGTACAATATTTTTTAATTTTTTTACAGAGGCGGTAGGAGAAGGATTAAATGCTATTGTGGGAAATGCAAGTCTGCTAACTAAAGTTTATGTACCTAAATATATTTATCCAATTACTAAAGTTTTTTCTACATCTATTAATTTATTAATTTCCATTATGCCATTACTTGTTGTTATGATAATTACACGACAGTCATTAACAAGAGCCCTTTTTTTATTTCCGTTTATTATTGTAGTATTACTAACTTTTACAATAGGAATAACATTAATACTTTCATCTGCTATGGTATTTTTCAGAGATACATTATTTTTATGGGGGATATTGAGTATGGTATGGATGTATATTACTCCTTTATTTTATCCAGAAACTATTATTGCAGAAAGGTTTCAAATTATTTTAAAAATAAATCCTATGTATCATATTATAAAATTTGTTAGATGTATTGTAATGAATGGAATTTCTCCGTTACCAGAAGAATATGGAATTTGTATGTTAAGTGCTATTATAAGTCTTTTATTAGGAATATTTATATTTAAGAAAACACAGGATAAATTTGTTCTGTATATATAGGTGAAAAATATGGATATGATAATTGTAAAAAATATATATATGAATTTTAGAATGATAAATGATAAAATGCAAAGTTTAAAGGAATATTTTGTAGCTGTTTTAGAACATCGTCTTCAATATAAAGAATTGATTGTTTTAGAAAATATAAGTTTTTCTGTAAAAAAGGGAGAAGTAATTGGAATTATTGGAAAAAATGGAGCAGGAAAAAGTACATTATTAAAGATTATATCTGGTGTATTAAAACCCACTTCTGGAAATATTGTTGTAAACGGAAATATTGTTCCTATGTTAGAGTTAGGTTCTGGATTTGATTTAGAGTTAAGTGGAAAAGAAAATATTTTTCTAAATGGAGCGATTCTTGGATATGAAGAAGAATTTTTAAAAGAAAAGTATCAAGAAATTGTAGAATTCTCAGAGTTAAGAGAATTTATTAATATGCCAATTAGAAATTATTCTTCAGGTATGTTAATGAGATTAGCGTTTTCTATTGCTACTGTAGTACAACCAGAAATATTAATCGTAGATGAAATATTGGCAGTTGGAGATGAAGGATTTCAAAGAAAAAGTAAAGAACGAATGAAAGAATTAATGACTATGGGAACAACGGTATTATTTGTTTCACATAGCTTACCTCAAATAGAAGAAATGTGCGATAAGGTAATTTGGATTGAAGAACACAAAATTAAAGAAATAGGAAAAACAAAAGAGATATGTGAAAAATATCAACAATACTGGATAAAAGAAGAGTGAAATAAATAAAGAGGTAGAAATGAAAAGATATAAACAAATTGACGGAATAAGAGCCATTGCTGTTTTATTAGTGGCAATGTATCATTTTTGGGTTGTAGGAGGTTATAAATCAACAGGTATAGAATTATTAAATACATTTTTAAGTTATGGTGGAGAAATAGGAGTAACATTATTTTTTATTTTAAGTGGATTTGGAATATATTGTTGTTTATTTAAAGAAGAACAAAATCACGGAAATATACGATATATAACTTTTATCAAAAAAAGATTAAAAAGAATTTATCCTCAATACTTTGCATGTATATTAATTTTACTATTACTTTCAGAAGGTGCAATATATATATCCGATGGAAATTTAAAATCAATATTTTTTCATTTATTATTCATTCATAATTTTTTTATATCTACATCAGGGAGTATTAATGGTGTTTTGTGGACGATGGGAGTAATATTTCAATTTTATTTATTATCAGTAATTTTATATAAATTAGTGAAAAAATCGCCAATTTTAATTTATATAATCAGTATTATTTTAACGATTTTATTGAAAGTACTAATTTTTAAATATCTAGATAATTTAGAGTTAGATAATATGTATTTGTTTATTTACGGAAGACAATTAATTACTGCTCTAGATAATTTTTTAATTGGAATGGTAGTAGCACATATGAAATTAAAAAATAAAAAGATAAAGAGGAATAAGTGGGAAATAGTAAAGTTAATTAGTATATCTTTGGTATTTCTAGTTTGGATATTATATGGAACACAATATGGAACAGTATATTCTAATACAATTTATGGATATTTATGGCATAATATTACAGCTTTTTTATTAGGGATTATGGTATGGATAAGTATAAATATCAACCTTGTTTTTCCAAAATGGATAGAGAAAATAATGTTATTTATTGCAAAATATGAGTATGGGATTTATATATGGCATTTAGTAATAGTTAATAATTTATATAGTAAATCTCCTATTATAAAGGCAATAGCAGATAAAGGATATTGGGAATTTGCAATCTTGATGTTAATGATAACAATAGGAGCTGGTTATTTATCTGGTAAATTTTTAGATATTATTAGAGATTAAAATAGAAATAAAAACATAGGAGGAAAAGATGTTATCAATCGTAATACCTACATTTAACGAAAAAGGAAATATTAAACCATTATTAAAACAAATAGCAGAAGCATTAAAAGATATATCATATGAAATTATTTTTGTAGATGATTCTAATGATGAAACACCAAATATTATATTAAAAGAAATGAAAAAAACAGATAATATCAAATTAGAACATAGAGAAAATAAATCGGGATTAGCTACAGCAGTAATAAGAGGATTTGAGTTATCACAAGGAGAGTATATCGCTGTAATAGATGCAGATTTACAACATCCTCCTAGAACACTTTATCAAATGTATCAAGCTTTAGAGAAAGGAAAAGGAGATATTTGTATTCCAAGTAGATTTATAAAAGGAGGAAGTGATGGAGGGTTAAATATCTATAGAAAATTTGTATCAGGGACAGCAAGATGGTTAGGAAAAATAATATTACCATGTTTGCGAAAAGTTTCAGATCCTACAAGTGGGTTATTTATGTTCCGAAGAGAAATAATTAAGAATTCAGAACTAAAACCAATTGGATGGAAAATAATGATTGAAGTTTTAGCGATGGGACATTACAGTAAGATTATAGAAATACCATATAAGTTTTGTAAAAGGAATGAAGGAGAATCAAAATTAAATATAAATGTTACAATAGATTATATAAAACAATTATTTCATTTAAAAAAACGATACATAAAAAACAAAATTACTATAGAACATCAATTTGATATAAAATAGGATAGAACGAGGAAAATATTATGGAGATAACGGCATTAATTATGGCAGGCGGGCGAGGAGAACGCTTTTGGCCTCGTAGTAGAAAAAATTTACCAAAGCAATTTTTATCTCTTACAGAAGATAAAAAAACGATGTTACAACTAACAATAGAAAGGATTCTTCCTATAGTAAAATTGGAAGATATTTTTATAGCTACAAGTATACATTATAAAGATATTATATTAAAACAAATACCAGAATTTTTACCAGAAAATATTATATGTGAACCTATAAGAAAAAATACTGCTCCTTGTATAGGAGTTGGAGCAATGTATATATCTAAAAAATATCAAGATGCTTTAATGTTGGTGTTACCTTCTGATCATTTAATAAAATATAATGATATTTTTATTTCTACGTTAAAAAAGGCATGTAATATAGCAGAACAAGGAGAAAATTTGGTAACAATTGGTATTACTCCAAATTATCCAGAAACAGAATATGGTTATATTAAATTTAATTCTAAAATATTTATAGATGATGCATTCGCTGTAGAGCATTTTGTAGAAAAGCCTAATAAAAAAAAGGCAGAAGAATATATAAAGACAGGAAATTATCTTTGGAACAGTGGAATGTTTGTATGGAAAACATCATCTATTCTTAAAAATATAGAACAACACTTAAAAGATATTTATAATGGATTACAAAAAATTCAAAAAAGTATAGGAAGTTCATTTGAAAAAGAAGTTTTAAAAGAAGAATTCGTTAAGTTCCCGTCACAATCTATTGATTATGGAGTAATGGAAAAGGCAAAGAATATTTATACTATACCAAGTACGTTTGGTTGGGATGATGTAGGATCATGGCTTGCAGTTGAAAGAATTAATACAACTAATGAATATGGAAATATTATTCAAGGAAATATACTCACCATAAATACAAAAAACTGTATTATTGAAGGCACAGAAAAATTAATTGCCATCATAGGTTTAGAAGATACTATTGTTGTAGATTCTGATAATGCCTTGCTAGTATGTAAAAAAGAAGATATAAGTAATGTTAAAAAAGTAGTAGAAAGTTTAAAGATTTATAATAAAGAGGAATATATATAATTAATTTTAGAAAGGATTTATTAATGTCATTGTTGAAAAAAAACAGAAATTATCTCTTTATATCTATAATAAGTTTTTTTTGGATATTTTGCTTTTCTTTTAATAAAAATATATGGGTAGATGAGTTAGCTACTATTGAATTTGCTGTTTCAGGAGATAATATAGTACAAGTAGTAAAAAATACATTAGAAGGAGATCCTACAGTAGCCCCATTATTTTATATATTAGCTCACTTATGGTTAAAAGTAATATCTTTTAATAGAATAAGTCTTAGAATTTTACCAGAGATAATTGTGGCAATATCTATTTTTGTAATTGGAAAGTTAGGGGAAAAAATAGGAGGCAAAAAGATAGGAATTATTGCAGCCATTTTTACAATGGGTTCAGTAAATTATATTAACTTTTCTGCATATTCATTTAGAATGTATGGATTAATGTTTTTATTTACAACAATAAGTATTTATTTGTATATTTTGAGATTAGAATATATAGATACAAAAAGAGAATGGATATATAGTATCCTTTATGGTATAAATTTAACATTATTATGTTATAGTCAATATTTTGGAGCATTAATATGTTTATCATTAGGAATTTTTGATTTAATATTAATACTTTTAAAAAAGTTAAAATTAAAAAAATTATATCCATATTTTATTGTAGTTCTAATATTTTTTCCATATTTATTAATAGCATATCAAAATACAATAGATAAATGGGGAGCATTTTGGCCAGCTATACCAACATATCAATCAATTATTACAATTTTTAATATATTAATACCCTATAGTACAGTTATAAAATGGTTTTTCCTATTAGGAATTATTAATTTAATTTATAGTTTTATTTTATCAAAAAAGGAAAAGAATTATCAATATATAAAGGAAAGAAAGTATCAATTATTATTATTAGAGATTATTATTATTGTTTTATTTACTGCATTTATATATTCTAAATATATAAATTCTACATTCTCTATATGGGTAGATAGATATTTTGTATGTTTGATGCCAAGTACAATTATTGTAAGTGCTATAGCAATAAAAAATACTTTTCAATATTTTTTTAAAGAAAAGAAGGCATTAATAATAAGTTGGGTTATGCTGCTTTTATGTATGTTTTATCATGAAGCAATAGAATTATATAATTATAATATTTATCAACCTTTTGAAGAAGCCAGTGATTATTTAAAGATGCAACAGGATATTTATGATCAAACAACATTAGTATATGTTCCTATTCCATGTATTGAAGGATGGAATTATTGTGTAGCTTCTAAAGGAAAATATCCAATATTCCAAAGCGTTGGATATTATGATAATTTTCCTTTTATAGATTTGAATAATTATGAAACTATTTATATAGTTAATTTTCCAGCACAAATTACGGAGGTACAAATAGAAGAACTTAATAAAAATTTTTCGGGACAAATAATAGAGAATACATTAAATATCTGGAAATATACACGTGATAAAAGCATGGAAAGTAGGACAGAATAAAAGAATGAAAAGTTTAAAAAGTAAAAAAATAGATTTTATAGTAGGGGTAATAATAGGCACTATTATTTTTATAACAATATATGGTATAGATATTTTAAATGTGGCAAACGATAGTTGGATTATGAA
>CAJUHN010000030.1:15507-22633 GCA_910585935.1 uncultured Lachnospiraceae bacterium
GGGGTAGACTTTAAACAACATTATTTGGGATGGAGATTTTATAGAAATTCAGAATGGACTTTCCCTATAGGTATGTCAAACGGATTTTTATATCCTAATGAAATGTCAATCATTTATACCGATTCTATTCCTATTATAGCTTTAATTTTTAAGGTGTTATCACCGTTATTACCAAAAACATTTCAATATATGGGAGTATATGGATTATTATGTTTTGCTTTACAGGGAGGATTATCTTGTATTATATTATCTAAATTTATAAATAGATATAAAGCTTTTATAGGAACAATATTTTTTATTATTTCTTCTGTTTTATTTCAGCGTATGTATTATCATACAGCTTTAGGTTCTCAATGGTTAATATTATTATATATTTCTATATGGATATATAAGAATAATTTTAAAAGTTTTAAATCTCAATGCATTATCAGTATATTATTGCCGATATTGGGAATTTCTATACATTTTCATCTTTTTGCTATTTGTTCTGTTATTTTTGCAGGCTATCTTTTAAATCTTTTTTTTGAAAATTATAATTTAAAACAAACAATAATATTATTATTTATATATATAGGAACAGCTATTTTTATTATGTATATTTTAGGAGGATTTACTAGTGAAATATTACCTACAGCAGATGGGTTAGGAATATATAGTGCTAATTTAAATACATTATTTAATTCCTTTAATTATACATTATTTACGAAAGCATTACCTGTATATGGAGAGGGACAATATGAAGGATATGCATATTTGGGATTAGGAATAATAATTTTATTTTTTATTATGTTATCTTATTGTATAATACCAGTACATTTTAAAGAGTTATGGATGAAATATAAAAATGAAATGTTATCTATTTTTATAACAGGTATAATCTTATATATATTAGCCTTAAGCCCTATTATAACTTTAAATAATTGGAAAATAGAATTATCTATACCAAAGGTTTTGAAAGAATATTGGGGTATCTTTCGATCAACAGGAAGATTTATATGGCCAGTTATGTATGGTGTTATGATATTTTCTATTATATTTGTAGATAAAATATTAGAAAAGAGAACAGGATTTATTTTATTTATTATAGTGGCAATTATTCAGATTGTTGATATGTTTCCTGTAATAAAAGAAAACTATAAAAAATATCATCAAGAATATGATTATACATGTGATTTACAATCTAGTATTTGGGAAAATTTAGCATTGGATTACCAACATGTAGAATTTATGTTTAACTATAGCTTTAACGATATTTATTTAAAGAAATGGCCACAAATATTTTCTTATGGATATTATGCTGTTAATCATAATATGACAATAAGTAATTTTCATTTTTCTCGAAGTGTTGAAGAAAAAGTACAAAATACAATTGATAAAGATAGGAAAGAATTATTAAATGGGAATGTAAAAGGAGATACTATTTACGTATTTGAAAAAGATAATTTTAATCAAGAATATTATAAGAAATCAAATTTATATTTTTATGAGATAGATAATGAATTAATAGGAATAAAATATCCAATAATAGAACAATAATTGAGGAGATAAGAAAATGATATTTCAAGAAATAGGAATAAATAATATAATATCTGGATTAAATCAAAATAGTAATATTATGATTGACATTTGTGGTTGTAATAATAAAATAAATATATCTGAGAATCAAAATATTCAAAATTTAACGATAAAGATTATTGGAAATAATAACAGTATTGTAATTAAAAAAGATATAAAAATAAAAGAACAACTTTTTATTTATATAGATGATAATAATACTTATTTAGAAATTGGTAAAAACACAACATTTGAAAACACTAATATTTCTATAACAGATGTAAATAATAAAGTTATTATTGGAAAAGATTGTATGTTCGCAGCAGGAACAGCTATAGTAGCAGGAGATTTTCATTCTATTATTGATTTAGATACAAAGAAAAGAATAAATTATGGACGAAGTATAATTATCAAAAATCATGTATGGATTGGAATAAACGCGAAAATATTAAAAAATGTATGTATAGAAGAAAATTCCGTTATAGCGGCTGGCAGTCTTGTTACAAACGATATACCTGCAAATAGTATTGTAGGAGGAGTACCAGCAAAGGTGATAAAAAATAATATTACATGGATGAGAGAAAAAGTTGTAGAAGGAGAGGAGATATTAGACAGAGAATTTTCAAATATATTAGATTCTGATTTATTAAGATTTAATTTAGAAAGTTATAGTCAAGAAATAAAAGGCTGGATATTTTTACAAGAAGAAGAAAGTGGAAATTCAAAATTATATGTAGAAATTATTTATGAAGATAATACGATTGAGAGAAAAACGATTCCGTTAATAGAGAGGGGAGATGTAAGTGATTTTTATAATAATATAAAATATTTATTCAGTGGGTTTATTTTTTTTAAAAAAGAAAACAAAAAATTAAAAAAAATAAAATTTATTATTGAAAATTCTGATTTTATTGGAAGCAAAACAGTATATTTAGATAAGTGATAGATTATAAAATAAGTAGGATATCAAGTGAGGGAATATTAAATGGAAAGATGCTATGTTAGTATTTATTTAAACAACAAAAGTATGTATGAATTTTCAGAAATTTTATTGTTTAAAATGTCATATAGAAATTGATGTTATCTGTTTTTGTTACTTATATCCTGTAAAAATCAAAATACTTCGTGCAATTTTATATCACATATGTTATACTAGCATTACATGATAAATCTTGACGATTAGATATAAAATTTTAGAAATCATTTTATAAGTCTAAGGAAGAGCAAAAGAAGAAACAAAGATAAGAAAACAGCAGGTTTTAAAAATAGAATAATATGAAAAATAAAGTTTAAAAGAAAGATAGTTTTATTTAAAAAAGATTAGAATAAAATGTTCAATGGAGATAAAAAGCATGGCAATTAAATCAATTAAAGTTTTAAATGTTATGGTATTTCAACATCAAGGTAGGAAAAGTAATAAAGATTGTAATACATTTCATGATCCATTTCAATTACAATTTTGTGATGGCATTAATATATTTCTTGGTGAGAATGGAGTAGGAAAGACTACATTACTTAAAATGATTTATGCAGCAACGCAATGGTCAATATCACAAGTAAATGATGAAAAAACAGAAAACTTTCAAAAACGAATTATGACATATCAGAAAAAAGGAATACTATGATGAATTTTAATTCTATATTAAATCAACCAGAATATCAATTTCTCCAGACAGATTTTCATTTAAAAAATAACCTGATTTTATTGGGTATCTCTGGAAGTTATGCCTATGGCACAAATAATGAAAAAAGTGATCTGGATTTGCGCGGCATCATGCTCAACCAAAAGTCAGATTTAATTGGAATGACAAAATATGAGCAATATATAGACGATAAAACAGATACCACCATTTATACTTTTAATAAAATTATTCATCTTCTTTTAGATTGTAATCCAAATACGATAGAATTATTAGGTCTAAGACCAGAACATTATATTTATTTATCCAAAATAGGAGAAGAGCTATTAGAAAGAAAATCTCTTTTTTTGTCCAAAAAAGCAGTTTATTCTTTTGGAGGATATGCCAGTCAGCAGCTTCGGCGTTTACAAAATGCGCTCGCCAGAGATAGCGTTTCACAGACAGAAAAAGAAAGACATATTTATAATTCCGTGAAAAATGCGATGTATGAGTTTCTGACAAGATACCAGAAAATAGAAGAGGGAAGTTTAAAAATATATCTAGATCATGCAGTAAACCCTGATCTAGAATCAGAAATATTTGTAGATATAAACCTAATACATTATCCGCTTCGCGATTACCGGAATATTTGGTCAGAAATGAATAATATTTTAAAAGATTACGAAAAGATCGGAAAAAGAAATAAGAAAAAAGATGATGACCATCTCAATAAACATGCCATGCATTTAATAAGACTCTTTATGATGGCGATTGACATTTTAGAAAAGGAAGAAATTCACACTTATCGGGAAGAAGAACAAGAACTTTTATTGAGCATACGTCGTGGAGATTTCCAAAAAGAAGATAGAACGTTCTCGGACGAGTTTTATAAATTATTGGCAGATTATGAAAAAAGATTAGAGCTTGCAGCAAAGCACACATCTTTACCAGATGAACCAGATTATAAAGCAGTAGAACAATTTGTAATGAGAGTGAATGAAAGAGTGGTACGAAATGAAATATAAAGAGTATGAAGGAAAGATAGAGAACTTAGTTCAGATCAAACTAAAAGAAATAGAAAACAAAGAGCAAGTAAAAATTTTATATGCGGTAGAGAGCGGAAGCCGCGCTTGGGGCTTTGCATCTTCCGATAGTGATTATGATGTGCGATTTATCTATATTCGCCCTAAAATAGAATATTTGAAATTAGAAGATAAAAAAGATTTTATTGATTGGGAATTAAATGAGATTTTAGATATCAATGGTTGGGATTTATCAAAAGCATTAAAACATTTTCATAAGTCTAATGCGAGTCTATTTGAGTGGGCTAATTCTCCTATTATTTATTATTCCACTCCAGAATGGAAAGAAGTGATACAGACAGCCAATCCTTATTTTTCTGTGAAAGCTTCTATCTACCATTATTATGGAACGGCAAAGAGCAATTATCAGGCGTATTTCTCAGAAAATAGGATCAAATATAAAAAATATTTCTATGTTCTTCGACCACTGCTTTGCTGTAAATGGATAAAAGAAAAATCCTGTCCACCTCCTGTTTTATTTGAAACATTACTAGAGGAGGAAACAAATGAAGAATTAAAAACTCTGATAAAAGAATTAATAGAGAGAAAAAAGCAGATGTCAGAAAAGGAAGAAGGAGAGAGAATTGATAAATTAGATGAATATATAAAGGATAATCTTTCCTATTATAAAGAATGGTTAGAAGAACAAAAAGATGATAGAAATCCTGATTGGAAACCATTAAATGCTCTATTTTTAAAAATGCTATCTTAAATCATAAAAAATAAGTATTTTTTATATTTTATAGAATACAAATGAGCTGTCACAAAATAGATATTTCATAGAAATCTCCTATTTCGCAGCAGCTCATATCTCCTAATATTTCTTATTCTCTGACCTTTTTCGGATTTTTGGGAAACCAGCCTCTTTTTACATGAATTTTTTGCTCTTTTAATTCTTTTATACTCCAAAAACAGGTAAAACTGAGAATACCAAAAAAAGAAGAAGTAGTGATATTTCCTATAAAAATAGATAAAAGAAAGAATATAATACCACTAACTAAGAAAATAGGCCAAACTTTGCTGGTGAAATAATATTCTATTTTTATTACAATAGGCTGAAAAAAGTTGATAACGAAAAAAGCAAAGAGTCCAATCCATATCCCATGAAAATCCATAAGATTACCTCCTGTTTCTACTTTGATTCTGATAGTACAGCATTTTTTCTTCTACCCCACTTCCTAATCCTATATAAGATTGATAGAGATATTTCAGGATACAACTTTTTACAGGAGAAGCAGCTTGATAGAGTTCTGAAGCGATATTATCTATTAAATGTTCTTTTTGTTCTTCACAAAGAGAGAGATAATGTTCTCCCGCCTGAGAAAAGTTATCTGGATTAGGAATTTCACTGCGTTGTATCTCTCCATTAATAGAAATTCCTTCTCCGCTTGTCACTAAATTATCAGGTGTCCAGCATTTTTGAGAATTTACAGGAATTTTGCGAAATTCTGGTCCTAAACGCCGCCTTTGTGCATCCCAATAAATAAAAGAACGTCCCTGTAACATCTTATCTTTGGACAATTCAATTCCATCAATTAAATTAGCAGGAGAGAAAGCAGCCTTTTCTACTTGTGCCTCATAATCATCTGGATTTTTTTCCAAAGTCAAACGCCCTACTCTAATAAGTGGATAATCTTCTTCTGACCAGATTTTTGTATCATCAAAAATATCAAATTTGATAGAAGCTGCTTCTTCTAACGGGATAAGCTGTACACAAAAATCATATTCTACTGTTTTTCCACCTGCCAAAGTTTTATATAGATCTTCACCAGCAATATTTGGATTATCTCCCGCTAAACGAATAGCTTCCTTACGATCTATCGTTTTCGTGCCAGCTACAGGAATCATATGATATTTTACACAATATCTTTTTTCTTGTGTATTCACCCAGATATAAGTATTCACACCATAAGCTCTCATACAACGTAAGTTATCCAATGTTCCCAAATCAGAATAGAGCCAAGTTAAGAAATGCATCGCTTCTGGATTTTCTGCTACAAAACACCAAAATGCCTCTGGGTCAGGCAGATTATTGATAGGAGAAGGAGAAAGCGATTTTATCGCGCGTGGAAATTTTATGGCATCTCTTACAAGAAATACAGGAATATGATTACATAAAAGATCAAAAATTTTATCCCCTAAATAAAATTTAGTAGAAAATCCTCGGACATTTCTAGAAGTATCAGGTGTCCCTTTTGTGCTCACAGCCAGAGAAAAACGGCTGAAAGTTCGGGTTATTTGTCCTTCCCTTTGTAAAAAACATGCCTTTGTATAAGCTTTCATAGAACGTGTGCAGCGAAAATATCCAAAAGCACCATAACCCTTTACATGTACCGCTCTTTCTAAAATTTTCTCATTTACAAAAGTTTCTAATGTTTCATGTAGAGTAGTATCTTGTAAAAGGACTGGTCCATCAGCTCCTACCGTGAGAGAGTGTTCTACTTTTGAAGTCATATTTTGCTTCATATAGCTTCCTTTCCGCCATTTAGATAAAAATACTCCCTTCTATTATATGCAAAAGAAAGAAAAAGGTAACTTTTAAAAAAGAAAATATAGGAAATAAGAAATTCGCTCTTAAACAAATAAAAACCCCGACTTCATCGAGGTTTTAGAAAAATGTATGTATTTTACATATAAGAGGAATGCAGTTGACGGGACTTGAACCCGAACCCACGTAAGTGGACATGAACCTGAATCATGCGCGTATGCCAATTCCGCCACAACTGCATTACATTAAAAACAACATTTATAATATAGCATATAAAAAAGAAAAATTCAACTAAAATTTAAAAAATTTTATAAAAAATAGTAGGTTTAAATTACTTTAGAATCAAAGGGGGACGCTCCGGCAAGGACGTATTCCACCGAAGC
>CAJUHN010000030.1:22643-23069 GCA_910585935.1 uncultured Lachnospiraceae bacterium
CGTCTTCCAAGGGGCTTCTTATGGAATACGTCCTTGCCTCCGCTGGTTCATTGGCTGTTCTACTTTTTGAAAAGAATTGTTTCATGATGATAATAGAATAATATAACTAAAAAATGTTACTGCTCACAAGTTAATCAAAGGGTTGCTTAAGAAAAGGAATTATTTTATAATACAAAAATTTTTAAAATTTAAGATAATATTTTTAATTTATAGATAGATAAATTTGGGGATTTTAAAAAAGTGAAAATAAAAGATTGGTTTTACGATAATGTTTATTTTATGAGAAATGGTAAATGGAAACGTAACTGTGCCTATGCCAAAAAGTAACACTTTAAGGTTGAGAACCCCCAGACAGACCCTTGGAAGACGTCGGCACTTAATGAGCAGTTCCGCGAGAAGCGGGGCTGCGAATTTAGTGTCCGTTAC
>CAJUHN010000031.1 GCA_910585935.1 uncultured Lachnospiraceae bacterium
ACTGATAGTAAGGTTAGTTTGTGTGAGAGCGCGGTGAAGTCGGTTGAAACTTATCCTAAGACTTTTGATAGAAAGAAACAGGGCTATAGGGAACACCTAAAAGTAAAAATGAAAAGCTAGAATGAATGGAACGTGGTAAGTTAAGAATGTCGTAATATGGGGCTTATTCCCTAGACATTGAATAGAAAAGGAAACTTTATTGAAAATTAAATCTATAAATCAAATTCCAATAAAAGTCTATAACTATTCTTAATCTCAAGGAAAGCAGAGCCACAGTACCTGTGAAACCACGATAATAAGTGGTGGAGAGGGAAAAAAGCTGGAGATAGCTTCAAAGGTTTACTTATCACTATATAGAAAAGAATTGTATTCAAAATTCAACAATAGATACAGTAGAAAAAGTAAAGAAAAGTTAAATATTACATTATCAAAAAAAATGATTGATTTGGCAAAAAGAGTATGCACAAAGACCTGCTACTAGGTTGACTACAAAGTTACAGTTGCTCCTATGCCTGGAATGCTCAATCTGACAGGTATTTTTTAAAAAATCGTTTACAGACTCTATCACAGCACGCTTCCTTAGTAAAAGTCTGTCTGTGAGGCGTAGCATACCTGAGTTTTTGGAATTCTTTTTCTGCTTTGTTATAAGCTCCCCCCTTTATCTAGGAGTTCTGCAAACAGCTTCCCAAAGAGGTTTTTTGTAAGATACCCTATAACTTTCCGGTTACGGTCGTCCAAATTGCCTAGTATCAGACAGAAGTTTAGGATGTTTCTATGGTCATTGATGACAAGGTGGAGCTTAAAATCATAGAACCATTCCGTGGAGCTTTTCCCTCTTTGTGCAGTATCCTTAAAAACCTTATGTTGCTGTATTCTATGGTTGTTGCACACATCCAGTGTTGTGGAATCCACAAATCTTATGCCAGTGCAGGGAAACTTTGAGCCTATGAACTGCATAAACAGCACCAGTGGTATGGCGGCATAAGCTCCACAAAACAGTTATAGCTGACAAGCTTGAGGAAGAACTTACGGTATTCTTTTTGGATAAACTTTGTGTAATACCATTTGAATGTTCGATAGCCAGACAGGTGGAAGAAGACGCAGATTGTCATAACCTCGCTTAATGAGAGTGCGGAAGAAGGCTCAAAGGATGCCACTTTTTCATTATCTGGTATCAGGGAATGCTCAAAATATTTTTTTAATTCTTTGCAAAAGTTGTCCATGTCATAAAAAACTGATAGAATGAATTCGTCCATAAGTTTATTCTCCTTTGGTGTTTTTGGTTTGACAATTAAATTATATCAGAGAAATAAGCTTATGGACATTTATTTTTCATCGAACTCACGTTATTTAGAAAAATATCGTATAATAAGAATGCTTTTTGTATGCTGAAAATATCGTGTGAGAGGAGAATTAAATTATTGAAAACGGTAAATGATTTAAAAAAAATGCTCAGAAAAGATATCAATGGAAATAAAAAATCATCATTTCAAAGTTTGGCAAGTGATGTATATGAATATTATAATGGTATTACCGTGTGGTTTGAATGTATAAACTATAGATTTCCTGAAATCATGAATCTGTATATCAATCTACCAATAGAACTTTTAAAAATAGATATCATGCAAATGAATGAAATATCTGTTTTTGCTGAAGATTATATATTAAGGGAATTATCTCCTGTTATCAATGAATTTGGGAAAAGTTTATGTAATGAATCAAAAGAAATCCGAGCACAAGGGGATATAAAAATGCAGCCAGTGGATAATAAAATAGTAAGAAGAACTGGTGTGTTATATCATAAAGGCAGTTTTGTTTTGAAAATGTGGTGTCGTTTTCCACTGATGGGTGTTTCCACAGTATCAGGGAAAAATTCTTGTAGATTAATCACAGAATTGTTAAAAATTTTAGATGCATGGATAGAGAAATTTGATGCAAGCAGATTATATCAAAAAGCTCAAGTATATAAAAATCAGTGTGAAATAAGAAACTATTTGAAAGAGAATGGATATGTATGTTTTATAAAAAATGGCAGTATTTTACCGAGAGAAAAGGAAAATCATATGCCAAAAATGGCCGCCATTCCTTTTAAATCGCCAAGTACAATGGAACATACCATACATTTAACTTCTGGTGAAGCTGTAACAGGAATGATGATTCCGAAAGGGCTAACGGTGATAACTGGGGGAGGATATTCTGGTAAAACAACGATGATGGATGCAATAGAAAGTGGCATATATCCTCATATTGAGGGAGATGGCAGAGAATATGTGATTACCGAAGAAACCGCGTTGAAGGTATATGCAGAAGATGGAAGAACCATTCATAACCTTGATATGTCGCCTTTTTTTAAACAAGAAATTTCAGGGGAAAGAATAGATGATTTTTCAACGGAACATGCTAGTGGAAGTGTATCACAGGCTGCAAATATAATAGAAGCGATATATGCAGGAAGTGAATTATTATTAATTGATGAAGATAAATCCGCTACGAACTTTATGATAAGAGATAACATGATGAGAAAGATAATAAAAAATGAGCCAATCATACCCTTGACGGATAGAATGGATGAACTTACAAAAAAAAGGAATCTTGCCGTTATTATGGTGATAGGTGCAATCAGTGAATATTTTCATTATGCAGACAGAATATTGTTAATTGAAGACTATAAATTATATGATATATCGAATGAGATAAAAAAAGCAGAGAAAACAGAGAAGAAACTTGTGGAAGAAAATATTTGTAATTGGACCACTCAAAGAAAAATTAAAAATACAATAGGTTCTATGGAAAAATGTTTTTTTAGAACGGTACATACAGAAAATAATAGAAAAATTATTTTGGATAATTATACCGCAGATGTCATGTCTTTAACGACAATTACAACAAATGAACAATTGAATTCTTTAGCCTTTGTGATGGAAAAACTGTTAGAAAAAATGGATAAAGATGAGATGAAACAGGATGTTCGTTTCGCGATAGAGAAAATATTTTCCGTTGATTCTAAAAATAATCAAGAAGTTGCAATGATGATGACTAGAAAAGATAGATGGTATGAAGAAATAAGAAATATTGATGCCATATGTTGTATGAACAGAATGAGAGGAGTAAAATTCTGTAGTAATTTCGATGATTAATATAAGTGTATGATAGTAAATATAGTGATTAGTATTATAAAGAGGTAAGTTATGGATGTAGAAATTAAAAGAGAACAAGGATAGAAGAAGCTAGTTTATTGTGTTACGATGATGTATAGCAACTGTTGCAAATTATTACAATAGTGATTATGAATTGATTTATAGCCATTTATGCGAAATTAGGAAAAATAATGTACATCAAAAAGTTTTTTTGCAAGTCAGTTGAAATAAACCAGTAAGTTTGAAAATTTAAAAAAGTATCCTAGAATTAAAGGCAAATAAATTATAATGAATAAAAATAGATAGATGGGAAAAATTATTTGGGAATAATAAATAAACCAATTTTAGTTTTTTTTTTGATCCATATTGGTGTTCTTGAAATATGAATTTCAAAAATTTCATAATAATTCAGGTCATACTTTTATTGTTAAAGATATAAATAGTATTGATATTTCTTTTGAATATTTTTTGAAAAATATGATATCAATGAAATTATAGTATATGATTATAAAAATCTATTGCTTAGTATACATAAAGAATGATTGAAATGGAATATTATGATACTCTAAAATTATTGTACAATGGAAACAAGTAAGAAAGTTATTAGTAAGGCTATATTTTATTTGTAAATCAGATAATGACTAAAAGATAGGCTATTAGATAAAATGTGTTATGTTATTTTTGAATTAAGAGAAATCTTATCACATTGTATAATAGAAAAGAAAGATATTGATATAAAAAATATTATGATAAATAATAAAGGTGTTGAAAATAAAGAAGGATGCCAGATAATATCTATTGAAAAATATTTAAATAACAAGAGATTTGGAGATGAGGATAATAAATATATAGAGGATTTTATATTTGTTGGAAATTTTTATATTATAATCTGCTTGGATGTCTGTAGCCAGTACCCTTTGGATTAACAGGATTACAGCCTCTAGTTTTGCCAGTAGATTTTTCCCGCGAGTCTTGTATCCATTAGTTTGATGATCGATTTTATCAAAAATTTCCTGATAATGGTTACTCTTTTTTGCGAAAGAAAGCAGATGGAAGCCAACTGATATAAAGCTATAGCTGTCAGACCATCCTAGTGTAAGCATATTAAATCCTTTTTGGTATTTATGTTCTACATAACCATATATCCATGTGAGTAATCCTACCGTTTTACTACGGTTGTGTTTGACCAAGAAATCCTCAAATACTTTTACCTGTTTCAGTCTGATAAGAGTACAGAATATATGGGGCACTTTTGCAGACAGCAACAGGATAAATCTTATCCAGTTGAAAGAAGTATTATTTAAAAAGCGGTAGTAAGTATTCTTGGAAACCACCAAATACTTACACTTTGAATTTAGGAAACGAAAAAGGTTCTTATCCTGAAATATTAATATTAACAGGAACTGAAACACTGTATAGGCGGAAATACCACAGGATTTGGTAATGTTTGCTTTGCGAAAGCTTTTCAATCTGAAGTTGTATGACAGCGTTAGAAAAACGATTTTGGATATTTTCATTTTGTTTCATATGGTTTATCATAAGATTAGCACCTTTTCTTTTTATAATAATGGTTGTGACGATCTTATTATAAAAAAGATTAGGTGCTAGTTTTATATTAAGATACTAATTTTTACTTTATTTTTAACTAAGATTCAAGTATCTCTACCACTGTGTTGGTGAGAAAGTTGAGTAATTGTAAATTGTAGTTTCTTTTTTTGCATAATTTTAAATTTCTATTAAATCCTGTTGTAGATGATAATTTTAACATGTTTCATCCTCTAAAAGCATATGAAAAAAATCTTCTGTAGAGCCTTCAAAGCATTGTCTTGTTTTATTACATTTCATCTGCTTCTTTTATAGTAGCGATTATTTCCAAGTTTGGAATGTCTACTAGACATGTCAAATTTTCTAATATTCCAAGAACATAGCTCATTTTTTTATCATCAATTATATTTAATAACTGTGGTGTCTTTTTTTCTCATATTATTTCTATTTACTTTTCTTTTTTTGTGATAAATTTAAAAATTTTAATATTTTTGTTATATTTTCTTTAATTATACTAAAATAATAATAAACTTTTTGAATTTATTATTATCAATTTTAATATTCTTAAATAATACAAAATTTTTTGATTATAGTTTATTTAATAAAAATATTTTGCGTTTTATTAAATAACAATTTAATAAATTTAATTTAATATAACAAATTTTTTTGTAATATAGAAGAATTTTTAAAAAGAACAAAAAGTATTAGTAAACTTTTTTAAAGGAAATTATCATATTAATATAAAAACTTTTTAGAAAGGAAATGATAAATATATCAGAAAATGAAGAAAAAAATAATACCTTATTTATCAGAAAGACAATCCATTTTCTAGTATATCATTACATTAATATTTAAGTAAAGATAGTGTAACTTTACCTAGGGAATTTAAGAAATAAAAAAATAAGACAAAATCTTTTTATAGTATCATGTAATTACTATAAAAACCTTAACGGAAGAAGGTGTCGTCTTATGTATCATAGTATACAACATTTTGTGGAAAGTGGAATCCTCTAATTAGAAAAAAATCAAAAAATTTTATGGAAACTCTATCAGGTTTAGGGGAAAGGATAAAAGAAGTAAAACAAATCCTTATGGAGTTTGGGTGTCAAATTGTTTTAGAAATGCTTGAGGAATATAATACTATGTTGGAAGAAAGCGGAAAACGAAGGATGAACTGACAAATCAAAGACCGTGAAAAGAAAAGCTTGCTCACAAGTATGGGGGTTGTTGTATATACTCATACCTACTTTCCATACAAAATAACAAAGCAAACAGCCTATTTGCTGAATCGTATCATGAAAGTAGCTCTATACACGATTTAGCGAAAAAGTTCAGGAAAGTATCCTGTTAGAAGCAGCCCAAACAGTTATCAAAAAGTAGGGAACAGCATAGAAGGGAAAGAGGTGATAAGCATAGAAAGTGTAATGCGTCATGTTCATAAGTTAACTTATCCATCAACAGATAGCCAAAAACCTATAGAAAAACGATAGGTGAAAAATTGTATGTAGAATCGGATGAAGATCAAATTGCACTACAGTTTAAAAAGAGAAAGGGAGATATCTTATGTTCATGAAGGTTATGAGGGAGAAACAAAACGTAAAGAACGGAAGTAGATAAAGTATTTTGGTGGGGATACGCAGGAAAAGCAAATGAAAAACTATGGAAGAAAGTATGAAGTATTTACGAAGAAACTGGAAAGGCATTCATAGATGAATAAAAAAAGAAGGCATATTAAGGAGTAGTACAGCATATAAGTTATGTGCTTTCTGTATGGATGAGTTCACATTTCATGGGATGGAGTAAAAAAAGGGTGGATAAACTGGATTCGTTAAGGATTTATTGGAAAAATAAAAGAACTGCTGCAAAGTTAAAGGACAGAAGAAGAGAAAAAAGAAGAAATAAAATACTTTAGTGTAAGTGAAATGGCAAGTTGGGAAAGACAGAAACAAAAGAAATATGGAAAATATGTAGATGTATTATAGGCAAGTGTCAGTCAACAAACAATGATGAAAGTATATTTTCGGAGAGCAATCACGGAGGTTTGTGGATAAGAAAGGAAATTGGAAAAAAACAAGTACAAGGGGAAGTCTGTCCTTTGGTTTCTCTAGGTAAAGTTACACTATCTTAAGTAAACTTCAATTAGTCTTTTGATAGATTTATCTAAAATCCATATTTTTATGTCAACTAAAAGTAAAAATTTAGCATATTCAAATCTCCAAATTAGTTCACATAAAATTGTGCTGATTCGATGATTTTTTCAAAAGATTAATTATAGTTAAGTAAAATAACAACTAGACATTTTATTATTTATATGACATAATAGAAAAAAAGAAGAAAATATTTCTTTATGCCACTCAAATTTACTCATATTATTCTATCTGATTCTGTATCCCATATTCTTTCTAAGTTCGTCAAAATCAGAACTCTCATTCGTCAAGTAGAACGATCAAAAATAGTTCTATTTTGTATCAACGGATTTAATAATTTGTAAATCTTTAGAAAAGTTAGTATAGGACAAGATTTGGTCGGCAAATGGAGAATTCGTTTTTTTAAAGCCTTCCTCACCTGCAAGAAGTGGAAGAAAAGCCCATATAACAATTGGAAGAGGAAGCAACCACGTTTCCTGCCAATAAGGTTTTGGGTAGCCTTCTACCTATAATGATAGCAAATCATAAAAATTTTAGAACTTGCTGGTTGTAAGCCAGAAGATTTTAAGAGTGGAATGATAGAAGTGTGGGGATGGGGATTTGACAAAATTCAAGAAGCCTGCAAAAAATACGGATGCGCCTTTACCAGAATATAAAATAAATGAAGAGGGAATTATGGTATATTGTAAAGTCTGTGATAAATATTTGAATCTTCTGAATCAGAAAAATCAACCTGTTCAAAATGAGCAGGTTTGTGAACAGGATTTGATATCAGGTATTATCAGGTTTTATGTTACACCTAAATCTTCAAATGAAATTATTGCTCATTTTAATATGCCAAATAGATCTTATTTCAAACGCCATTTTCTTGATAAATGCTCAAGACAGGAATATTAAAGATGACAATTTCTGAAAAACCTTTTAGTAAGAAACAGAAATATTTTTCCTGACATAAAAATTTCCCAAAATCATTTGAATATGTATATAGATTATGTAGAAAACAATTTTCATTTGATTTTTTTATGTATATCTTGACATGAGTAAAAGGAGTTTATAATGGAAAATTGGTTATGAGTGGTAATTGGCATTTTGGTTTTTATGATGGGTGTTTTAGTTGTGAAAATATATTTATTACAAAAAGTTGCAAGAGAAATGAAATGGGGGAAAAGTTATTATGTTAATTTTTTTGTATATGAAAGATGTTATAAAATGTGCTGGAAAGGAAACAGGTTTTTTAATTTTTTGTAAATTGGTGAATATATTAGGATTTTTTGGTGAGGTCTTTTTTATTCAAAGGATTATTGACTTTGTATTTTTAGAAGGAAAAGAGATAGAGGTTATATTTTATGCTATGTTTGTATTTTTTATTTTTATCTGGCAGTATAGCAGTCCGGCTCTGTCCGCTCATATAGAACAAAAGATTTTATTTCGATATAGAATGAAATTAGAAGCCAAGATATATGAAAAAATTTCTAAGGTGAAATTTGAATATTTTGAAAATTCAGCTATTTTAGAAGTTATGAATCGAATTTTGGATAATCCTGCAGATCGTATGGTATCTTCTTTTGGTAAAATATTGGAAATCATCAGTGGAGCAGTCAGTACCATAGGGGTAATGGCGATTATTGTGAAAATTGGGGTTGTTTATATGATAGGAATCGTTGTGTTGATTCTTTTTCTTTTATTTTTGTTTCAGCAGATTGGAAAAATAAAAAGTAATATTTTTTGTGCGAGAATGGAATTAACAAGACGAGAAGCATATTTATCTGGGCTTTTATTTGACCGAGAATTAGCGATGGAAAAGAAGTTATTTGGTTATACTGATTATATTCAAAAGAAAATAGAAGAAGAAATCTTTGAAAATGAAAAACCGCTAAGATGGAAGTTATGGCAGAGCAGAATTATTACAGCGCTCTATGATTATTTTGTATATTTGTTTTCTGCTTCTGCTTATCTTTTTTTCTTAGTTCCTTTGATGCAAGGGAAGATGGAGTTAGGGCTTTATATCGCGATTATTCCAGCTCTCCAGAAAATAGGGACGTATTTTGTAGGGTTGATAGATAATCAGTTGTCTGATTTAAAGGAAAATGAAAATTTTTGTAAGGATATTCATGATGTTTTTCAGCTAGAGGAACAATATTATGAAAATAAGGAGATGATGAGAAAAGATTTTTCTGTGATAGAATTAAAAGATGTGACTTATCGTTATCCTAATGCAGAAAGACCTATTATAGAGAAGCTAAATTTGAAATTGGAACAGGGACATCATTATGCTTTAGTGGGAAAGAATGGGTCGGGAAAAACGACGTTGATTAAACTTTTGTTAGGATTATATCAACCGCAAGAAGGAGCAATTTTTCTGGACGGTCAAAATATAAAAGAGCTTTCTTTTGGGGAACTGCAAAGCCGATTTTCTGTTATTTTTCAGGATTTCGGACGTTATGCTATGTCGATAAAAGAAAATATAGAAATGGGGGTAGGTTCTTTCGAGGGAAAAGCTGAAAAAATGCAAGAGGCGTGTGCTTTTGCAGGGATAAAAGAAGAGATAGAAAAGCTGCCAGAGGGTTATGAAACGAAGTTAGGAAAATTAAAGGAAAATAGTGTAGATTTATCAGGAGGGCAGTGGCAGAAGTTAGCAGTTGCCAGAATGTTTTATAGTCAAAAGCCTTTTTATATTTTAGATGAACCGACTTCTGCGTTAGATCCTGTTTCTGAATCGGAGATGTATACCAATTATGCAAATTCTTTAAAGGGAAACAGCACTTCTCTTTTTGTTTCTCATCGTCTGGGGTCTACCATATTAGCAGATCAGATATTGGTGTTAGAAGATGGAAAAATAAAAGAGATGGGAAGTCATCAGGAATTAATAAATAAAAATGGAATTTATGCCAAAATGTTTTTGGCACAGAGGGGATTGTATGTATGAAAGATGTGAGAAAAACGATTTTATATGCGGCGAAGATTGTTCCAGTGAGAATGATAGTTTATTTTTTATTGACATTGCCTACTTTAGTATTGCCAGTTTTTATGTTAAAAGTTCAAAAAGATTTAGTGGATCTAGTGAGTGATAGTTCAGAGGATAAAATAAAATCAGCAGTTATTTTGGTTTTTATTTTATTGGGGCTTTACTTAGTAAATAAGGTTTTTGATATGTTCTCGAAAGATTTTATGGAGTTTGGATATTTTCGTTGTATTAATCTGCATATGCAAAGAGAGATACATAAAAAGATGGAAGGGATATCTTTAGAGAATTATGAAAATGTAGAGTTATTCCAGTTGTTAGAACGAGGGCAGAATGGTGCTATGTATGTAGTATTTACTGCTTCTATTTTAAATTTGATTGTTCAGGCGGTTGTATTAGTTTTAATGGTGTCGGCTTATCTATGTAGTATTTATCCTATATTATTTATTTTTATTATTTTTGTGGCTTTTCCTGTATTAATAGAAAAAATTTTAGTGGCGAAGAAGAAGGCTGTTTTATTGCAAACGAATAGTCAATTTCAGAGAGAAATGCAATATTATAAAAAAATTTTATCCGATACAGATAGTGAAAAAGAATTAAAAGTGCAGGGAGCAGGGCATTATTTTTATCGTCTTTGGAAGGAGAGCAGGGAGAAACAAAGTGGAAATGAAAAGAAAATAGAAAAGGATTGTTTTAGAATCTCATGTGGGTATCATTTGATACAAGGAATTAGTCATGGGATCGCTTTTATTATTATATTGGTTTTGCTTATTTATAAAAAAATCAGTATCGGGGAATTTAGTGTATTATTGAGCAGCTTTGCTTTTATCACGGCGAATTTATCTTCTATTATGTCATTTATGGGAGAGATAGCACAGGCAGGGGAGTTGTCGAAGTCTTATTTTGATTTATTGGAGTTGGAGATAGAAGATGGAACGGAGGATATAGCAAAAGAAGATTGTGAGATTTGTTTTCAACATGTGAGTTATACTTATCCTGGAAGAGAAAAAGAAGCGGTTTCGGATATTAGTTTTACGTTAAAAAAGCAAGAAAGTTTAGCGATAGTAGGGGTGAATGGGTCAGGAAAATCTACATTAGTAAAATTAATGACAGGTCTGCTAAAGCCTAAAGAGGGGATTTGTATTTGGGGGAAGGGAAAGAAAAGAGATACGTTAAAAGAGAGAAGTATGTTGGAACATATCAGTGCCGCATTTCAGATTTTTGGAAAATATAAATTATCTGTAAGAGAAAATTTGATTATCAGTTCGCCGGAGAAGAGAGAAGAAGATAAAATAGAGGAAGCGTTAAAATGGGCGGATTTGGATTTAAAGAAAGAGATGGTATTGGGGCGTGAATTTGGAGGAGAAGAACTTTCTGGCGGACAATGGCAGAGGATTGCTTTAGCTAGATGTTATTATCGGGATAGGGAAATAGTATTTGTGGACGAGCCTACTTCTGCGATAGACCCATTAGAAGAGTTGAATATTTATCAAAAATTGTTGGAATTAACAAAGGATAAGACTGTGGTGGTAGTGACTCATAGATTAGGGGTTGCAAAAAATGCGGATAAGATTCTGGTATTAGAAGATGGAAAATTGGTGGAAACAGGGACTTTTGAAGAATTACAAAAAATGAATGGGGTTTTTGCGAAGATGTGGGAGGAACAGGCGAAATGGTATAGGAGGGAGGGGTAAAATATAGGATAGGAGGGCATTTTGGCTGGAGGGTCGCGGCGGCAAGGAAGTATTCCACCGAAACCGCGCTTTCGCTCTTTCCAGACGTAGTGGTACTAAATTCGCGGTTTCGCTTCTTGCGAAACTGCTTATTAAGTACCAACGTCTTCCAAAGGGTTTCTTATGGAATACTTTCTTGCCTTTGCTAGTTGGTTGGCTGTTCTAGTGGGATTGGAAAAAAGATATATAAAAAATTTTATGAGTATTTCCTAATTTAACTAGAACAGTAAGTTAAATTAAGTATAAAATATGTATTGGAAACTAAGTACAAATTTGTTATGCTATAATTGTTAGGAGAGAAATTGATTGACAATGACTCGAAAGAGAGAAAGAAGAACAATAAATGCCAGTAATATCGAGATTTTACGGAATTGTAATTAAAATGTATTTCAGACAGGCAGAGCATAATCGCCACATTTTCATGTTATTTATGGCGAGTATTTAGCAGAAATTGATATTAGAACAAATGAAATGATTGTTGGAGATTTACCTAAAAGGGCGTTAAAAATGGTTGAGGAATGGACAAACAAAAACCGTGACGCACTTCTTGAAATCTGGAAAACTCAAAACTTTGTAGAATTGCCGCCATTGGAATAATCTAGTGGTTGAAATCATAGGAGGTGAAATCATGTTTTACAGGGTAGAAAGTGTAGAGCCAAAAGACAATTTTATCTGTATTATTTACAGATGGAGTGAAATTAGAATATGATATAAAACCATTATTTTTAAAGTGGGATGTATTTAATAATCTTAAAACGATTAAAGGGCTTTTTCAACAAGTAAAAGTTGACGCTGGAGGTTATGGAATTAGTTGGAATGATGAAATAGACCTCGCAAGTGAAGAGTTACGAATAAATGGAAGAATTGTTGGAATTAACAAAGGATAAGACTGTGATAGTAGTAACTCATAGATTAGGGGTTGCAAAAAATGTGGATAAGATTTTGGTATTAGAAGATGGAAAATTGGTGGAAACAGGGACTTTTGAAGAATTACAAAAAATGGACGGAGTTTTTGCGAAGATGTGGGAGGAATAGGCGAAATGGTATAGGAGGGAGGGGATAGAAAATTTGGGGAACAATTTCTGCAATTATTATATTAAAATGTTCCCCAATTCTATAAATACATGAAATAGTATACCCTAATTCCGATTTTATATTTTTACGTAAAATACATATATTTACAGGTTATGGCATTTATAATATAATAAATAAAAAAATTTTCTGTATATAAAAATGTAATAAAGGAAGATTTTAATATAAAATGTAAAGAATTTGAGGCGATAATAAAAAGAAAAGTATATTTACTTAGTGAGGAAAAAAATATGGAACAAGTAGTAGAACAATTAATTGATATATTGAGTGAGGTATAGTAATTTGAAACAAAAAAAGGGGAAAGAGTATAGTGTATGGGATAATATGAAATATATAGTAGGTATAGCTTTAAAAGTTCAAAAGAGTATTATTATATATTGCATTTTAAATAGTGTAATAACAATTATTTTAAATTTATTAAGATTATTTATTGTGCCAACTATTTTAAATGGTATGGAAGAAGCTGTTAGTTTACCATATCTTATAAGTTCTATTTTGATATTTGTGGTGTTGATTATGGTATTTGATTCGTTACAGGCATATATCAATGCGAATACTTTATTTGGAAGGATTGAACTGAGGAGTTATTTTACATTTAAAATACATGACAAATTAGCAACGACTTCTTATCCGAATATTGAAAAACAGGATTTTTTAGATAAGTTAGATAGGGCGAGTGATGCAGTGGGAGGAAATGAGGGGGCAATATCAACGATATGGGATTCTTATACGGGTATATTGAAAAATATGGTTGGTTTTTTCATTTATATAATATTACTTTCTAATGCTGATATATGGTTGATAGTGATTACAATAGTAACATCATTGGTGAGTTATTGGATAAAAAGAAATAGTGATAAGTGGTTATATCAACATAGAGAAACGGAAGCGGAATATTCTAGAAAATTTCATTATATTAGTACAAAGGTTCAGGAGATATCCTTTGCAAAAGAGATACGTATATTTGATATGAAAGACTGGCTAAAAGGCATTTATGTTCAGGATTTGACTTCTTATAAAAAATTTTCTATACAAAAAGAAAATAGGTATAGGAAGGCAGAGATTAAAAAGATAGTATTGATGATACTCAGAAATTTAGCTGCTTACTATTATATCATTAATCTGATGTTTCGTGATAATTTGGCGGTATCTTATTTTCTTTTATATTTTAATACTATAAATGGTTTTGATGCATGGATAAATGGGATTTTATCGGATATCTCTGCCATAAGAGAACAAAGTATGGATATAACAAATATCAGAGAATTTTTAGAGTATGAAGAGATATTTTTGTTTGAAGATGGAGATTCCATAGAACAAAGTGAGAAGTACGAAATTGAACTCAAAAATGTCAGTTATTCTTATCCAAACATGGATCGTCCTTGTATAGATCATCTGAATTTAAAAATTAAGGCAGAAGAGAAAATTGCAATAGTTGGATTAAATGGAGCAGGAAAGACGACATTAGTAAAACTTATATGTGGGTTTATTGAACCAGATAGTGGGGAGATATTATTGAATGGCAAAAATATTAAGGAATTTAATAGAAGGGAATATTATAAGATTTTTTCTGCGGTTTTTCAGAAACATTCTATATTAGCGGCATCTATATCGGCAAATATAGCTCAAAGTTTGACGGAAATAGATTTAGAAAAAGTAGAAATGTGTTTGGAAAAGTCAGGATTATATGAAAAAGTGGAGCGTTTGTCTGAAAAATGTAATACACATATAGGAAAAGAAGTATATGATGATGCGATAGACTTATCAGGGGGAGAGATGCAGAAATTATTACTTGCCAGAAGTCTTTATAAAGAAGCATCGATATTTGTATTAGATGAGCCGACAGCCGCGCTAGATCCGATTGCAGAGAGTGAAATATATAATAAGTATAATGATTTGACTTGGAAAAAAACAGCGATTTTTATTTCGCACAGATTAGCATCGACACGTTTTTGCGATAAGATTATATTTATAGAACAGGGGAAGATTATGGAGGAAGGAAAACATGATGAATTGTTAGAACAAAGAGGCAAATATTATGAACTGTTCCATATTCAAAGTAAATATTATCAAAAAGGATGTGAAAAATAAGTGGGAAGAGGATATAAAATAAAAGAGGTATTTACTGAAAATACCAAAGCCATCATTTATTTGTTTCACAAATATCCTAATATCTTCATTTCTTTTGTAATAAATTCTATCTATAGCGCGATTATTCCATATTTCTATCTATACCTATCAGCATTATTGATAAAGGAATTATCTCAGGAAAGAAGAATAGAAATTATCCTAAATATAATATTTTTTTCATTAATAGCAACTCTTGTTTTTGAGGTGATAGGAACAGTACTTCATCATTGGGAGAGTTATTGTAATGATATGTATTCTGCTTCTAAAGAAGAGATATGGATGAATAAGTTTTTGGAATTGAAATACAAAGATATTGATTCTCCACATACATATGATTTATTGGCACAAATACATAGAAATGAAAGTTTTGCAGGGTTTGGGTTGTCAAAAACAATAGATATCATTAAAAAGATGTTTTCTGCTATAACAAAAATAATTGGAGCGATGGTTTTATGTTGGTCATTGTTTACGATAAAAGTTGTTAATCCAGAGTTTTCTTACTTAAATACACCCATATTTGCATTGATTTTATTTATAATCATGATAGGGGTAGCTGTAATTTCTCCAATTATTTCTAATAAGGCAAAAAGTTATTGGGCTGGTATTGCAGGAAAAGCTCATATTGCAAATAGATTATTTAGCTTTTATGGCTATTTGGCATATGATCATGATAGAGCATTAGATATAAGAATATATAACCAGAACAAGTTGTGTGAAAAGAGTTATCAAAAATTCAATGCGTTTCGACCGGGTGGGGAAGTTGCAAATTGTGCTAAGGGATATATGGGCATAATGTTAGCTTTATCTGTTGCGATATCATATATATTAACAGGAATAGTTTATCTTTTTGTATGTTTAAAAGCATGGGCAGGAGCATTTGGAGTAGGTTCAGTGACACAATATATTGGTGCATTGACAGCGATGTCAGGCGGAATATCAGAATTATTATCTGTATATGGAGATATGTATACCAATACAGAATTTTTGAAAACAGTCTTTGAACTTCTAGATATGCCAATAGAAGATAAACATGTGTCATGGACGGGCTGTAATTTAAAAGATAGTAATTATAAAATAGAATTTAAAAATGTATATTTTAAATATCCAAATAGTTCTGAATGGGTTTTAAGAAATATTAATTATACCATAAAAGAAGGGGAAAAGATTGCGATTGTAGGAGAAAATGGAAGTGGGAAGACTACATTTGTAAAATTATTGTGTAGGTTATATGAGCCAGATAAAGGAGAGATACTTTTAAATGGGGTTAATATACAGAGATATAATTATGGTTCTTATATTGCTATAATTTCTGCTATATTTCAGGATTTTAATCTTGTTTCACAGCCAATTAAAAATAATATTGCAGCATCGGGAGAGGTTGATGAGAATAAAGTATGGAAGAGTATAGAAGAGGTAGGAATGAAAGAACTTATAGAAGAATTACCTGAAAAAATCAATACTTATTTATATAAGGATTATTCGTGTGATGGAATATATTTGTCAGGAGGAGAAGAACAGAAATTAGCGATAAGCCGAGCATTTTATAAAGAATCAAGGTATTTGGTATTAGATGAACCGACCGCCGCACTAGATCCCATATCAGAAAGTGAAATATATAAGAGATTGTATGAATCATTAAATGCTAAAACAATGATATTTATTTCACATAGATTATCTTCTTGTATCTTTTGCGATGAAATATTAGTTTTTAAAGAGGGAGAAATTGTTGAACATGGTAAACATGAGGATCTATTGCAGTTAGGCGGAAAATATAGCGAACTATGGAATGTTCAGGCGCAATATTATGTTTCGATAATACAGAAAAGTTGAAAGAGTAGGGGTGTCTGGCATTATTTTATAGTCACAGTAGTTCTAATAGAGCTTGAATCCATCATTTCCAGCTTATTTCTAGCTTGAAAAAATTTTCTTGACCTTTAAATAAAGGAACTTTCATGATCCTCATGGGACTTGAACCCAATATCTCCGGCTTGAAAGACCGGCGTCCTGACCTTTAGACTAGAGGACCTTATTGCAGGCATGTTTCAGCCTGTAGTTTTATTGTTAATTTTCTTTTCTGTCTTCTATTCATGCACTGATTTGTACTTGTGTTGCTGAATCAATAACTAGAATATCATCTAGATGTACCTGTAGAACTGCTGCAAGCACTACTAAGTTGTCTATAGTAGGCAATGCTGCGCCTTGTTGCCATTTATATATAGCCTGCGGTGTGGCAAATCCGAAAATGTCCTGCAGATCTTTTACGGACAGCTTAGCCTGCTTTCGTAATCTGCCTATGTTTTGTCCTGTTCTTATCATATCTATAACTGGCAAATTTACCATAATCCTCACCTCCTGTTATCCAACTTCAATATCCAAATAGTGTTCTATTTTGTACTTGAGATTCTTTGATTAAAAATCGAGTAAATTCCAATTTGAGTTAATGGGATATAAAAAATACCGCCTATCTCATTTAAGATAAGCGGTACTTGAAATCTATGATCTATTCATGACAGCCTCTAAAAGACTTGATTCAGACATCACACAGTTTTTCGCCTTTTTCTTACCTTACATGAGTACATTCTAATTAGACTCTGTTCTTTTTCTTCACTGAACAGTGCCTCATAATGTTCACTATGTAAGTAATATTCAAATCCATTTGTGGTGAAATTAACTGTTGTCATGATCTTTTCCTTTCTGAACTCTCTGTTCGCTTTGTTTTATATTACAATTACTATAACATTGATTTTCCCGTTTGTCATTATACTGATAATATAATTTTATAGATTTTTCCCATTTTTATTCTACCTCATTTCTGGTCTGTTTAGTTTTGACGGCAGAAAATAAATTAAGTGTTACATTAGGAGAAAAAATAGTACAAAAACAATCTTGTTTACAGAAACTGCCAGAACAACAGGGGGAAAAAGCAAAGAGGAAGAAAAAAGGAAAGTCTGAAAAAACCAGAATCGGATATCAAAGGATACCCTGTTCTGTTTAGTTGAATTGTATAGTTTATGACATGAGAAAAGCACCCGCCATTTCTGACAGATGCTCTCCATGCCGAATGTTAAGTTTTAACTTTCAGAGTCTGAAAGAATAATATCTATCATTTCCCACGGCGTGACAACAAACGGTTTCGCAGGAAAATGCCTGATATTTCCTGTTACAAGGTATGCCTTCTCTGTTTTCCGTTTTTCCATGACAACCTCGTAAAATATCCTGTCCTTCGGGTCGGGCAGTTCAATATCAAGGCGTTCCGCGTCCATATAAATCCTTCTACTTCGGATATTATCCAGCACGTCGCGGATAATTTTTTACGTAAAATGGAATTTGGGGCGTGCAAGCACTTCACGGTACTCCTTTACAATCTGTTCATTCAATATAGGGATAATAGGACCGTCAAAGGTCAGCTCCATAACATTGCCTGGTATTGAATTCCATTTGAGCATCGCCGAAACAAGTACATTTGTATCAATGACTGCGTAATATTTCATAAGCTGTCCTGCTTCCTTGCCTTTGCAATTTCAGCATTGATTTCATCTTGCGTCATATCAGATATACCATTTTCTTCCGCAATGCGGCTGGCAGCCTTCATTGCCGCTATTGCGCGGTTTTCAGGCTTTATTTCAAGCTTCATGCTGAACGGTATGCCATTTTCCTGGATCAGCCTTGAAATGCACATACGCATATAGGTCGGCAGGTCGATCCCAAGACGCTCACAGATATCCGCTGCCTTGATTTTTGAAGTATCGTCTATACGGAATTGGACTAATGAGTTTGCCATAATATCAACTCCTTTTGTGGTATCTATATTATAACCCATTTTGAAAACATTTGCAATCATTTGATGACATTTTTGTATGAGTGCACAAATCAGAACAAAGGAATTTATTCAAATAATCTGTCAAAAAAACGAAGTAGAAATTTTGGCAGAATATGTTGATAGTGACCATAACCATCTAGTTGGTATCTATGCCCCCATTTATCAGCGAGTAAATTATATAATATAGAAAAGGAAATACGTCCAGAAAATTACAGATGGAAAATTTGTATTAGTAAGAACAAATAGATTGTCAGAAAAGGTATTTGAGTTTATAATAAATAAGAAAATTTTATTGTTTAGTATTTAATTTATTTTCTAATGATTTATATTTCTGTATCCAATAAAAAAGTATGTTTGGTTTTTTTAATATGATGATAAATCATATTTAATGTATGGGAGATTAAGAATCTCATAATTTTAGTTATGAGGGGGTTCAGGAGGTGAATTATGAAAAAAAAGTATCATATCGTCGATTTTATTATTTTACTTGTAAAAGTAATCCCTTTACCAGTTATTTTGACTACATTTTTTAAGGTATTAGGAGCTATTTTACCTGCTTATCAAACAATTGCATTAGCAGATTTTATAGATATTGTGACACAAATTTTTCAAGGAGAAAAAACAACATCAGATGTTTTTATGCCACTTTTATTTATTTTAATCTGTATTATTTATGAAAAACTTGTTCCTGCTATTGAAAATGTGATTCATTTATCAGCAGAAAATAAATTAAGTGTTACATTAGGAGAGAAAATAGTACAAAAACGATCTTGTTTAAAGTATCAATATATAGAAAATAAAGATATGTGTGATTTAATAGAAAGAGTATGTACTGAACCAGAAAGAAGATTTTTGGATGGTTTTTTGAATATCCAAAATGGAATAGCTTTTGTTATAAGAATTGTGTCTTTACTCGCTATTGTAATAGCATATACACCTTTAGAAGGAATGATTATATTAGCAGTATGTATTCCTTTATTTTATATCGCACAAAAAATGGGGAAAAAGAATTATGAAATGGAAAAAGATGCCGCTAAAATTAAGAGAAAATATCATTATTTAGCAGAGATTCTTACAAAACGGGAATATGTAGAAGAGCGTAGTTTATATCATTACAGTGATTTTATTTGTTCTAAATTTAATCAATTATTTGATCAATCATATAAAGTAGAAGCTCAAATCGAAAAAAAAAGATATATGAATATGAAAAGTGGATCTATGTTTACGATAGGAATAGCTGTGATTATTATGACTATTTTGTTATTAGCGGTTCAAAGAGGAAATATGACTTTAGGTATCTATATTGCACTTGTGAGCACTATATTTAGTTTAGTACAGAGTATGTCATGGCAATTATCAAGTGTTATGCAAGAGTATGCACGTTTAAAAGAATATTTAAAAGATTTCTCAGAATTTTTCTTTTAGAAGAGAAGGAAGGGGCTTGTGATGAGCCTGCCGATATATCAAATTTTCTATTTCAATCTTTGGAATTTAAAAATGTCAGTTTTCGGTATCCAAAAACAGATCACGATATATTAAAGAATTGCTCATTTTATTTATCAAAAAATAAGAGTTATGCCTTTGTTGGAAGTAATGGGGCTGGAAAAACAACCATAACAAAATTGCTGATGGGTTTATATGATAATTATGAAGGAGAGATTTTAATAAATGGAAAGAATATAAGAAATTATCCTTATTCTGAACTAAAAGCAATGATATCTGTAGTTTTTCAAGATTTTAGTAAATATGCTATTTCTATCCGACATAATATCAGTTTGGGAAGTGCAGAGAAAGAAAATGAGGAAAAGCTTAGAAAAGTACTTAAAAAAGTGGAATTGATGGAAATAATAGATCAGCTAGAGAAAAAAGAGAATACTTCTCTTGGAAAGCTAGAAGAGGGGAGTATTGATTTTTGAGGAGGACAGTGGCAAAGATTAGCGATTGCAAGATTATTATATTCTGATCGCCCTATTAATATTTTAGATGAACCTACTTCAACATTAGATCCGATGGCAGAGCCTAGGGTATATGAATTGTTTGGACATGTAAATTCTGGTCAATTTACCATTTATATCACGCATAGATTGGGAGCAGCTAGAATGGCAGATGAGATATTGGTGTTAGAGAATGGATATGTGATGGAACAAGGATCTCATGACGAATTAATGATAGATGAAACGGGAGTATATCATAAGATGTTTGAAAGTCAGAGAAGTTGGTATGAATAAGAGGTTTGAAATAAAATTTAGAGAGAATCGGAGGGAAAAATGAAAAATAGAAATAGTAGGAATTTTATCGGAAACAATCTGAGAGGTTTATAAGTATTATTTAAGGCGAACCCTGTTATGATGGTTTTATATATTTTACTCGCTATTGTGTATGGTATTTCTTGGGTTCTACAAGTTGTGGTTTCACAAATATTTTTCGATAGAATTTCTTTTATGATAGAGGGTGAAATGGAAGTAATAACTATATTAAAGGCTTTGATTGTAATGGGGATTACATACATTTTTGCGCAATTTATGAATGGAGTGTTTAATTATTATGGACAGATAAGTAATATGAAATTGGGAAAAGAAATTGACAATCTATTTTTTAAAAGGGTGGATCATTTAGCGCCTATAGAATATGAAGATACCAAGCGATTAGATGATATTCATAAGGCTGAAAGTGGGAGTAAAGGATTATTTTGGGTTTCTACAACAATATTAGATATCATTTTTTTCTATGGAACATATTTTCTTTTTATGAGTGGATATCTGTATACATTTAATCCGATCTTAGGATTTTGTATAGTGATAATTTTTATTCCCTGTATTTTTTCTAAATTGATAAATTCTGTATTCTTTCGGAATCTGGAAGAAGAATCAGCACCTATTAAACGTAAGGTAGAATATTATAAACTCTGTATGGTAGATAAGGAATTTTATAAAGAAACTAGGATACTGGGAGCAACTGCTTTTTTTAAAAGATTATATATACAGGGTTTAAAAAAATTAAATCATTTGAAAATGAATACTCAATTAAAAAAGAGTATTTCAGATTTTATGATAAATATAGTAACTGTTTTCAGTTATGGTGTCGTTTTATATATGCTTTTTCTATCTGTAATGAATCAACAAGTTACAGTAGGAGCTTTCGCAGCTATTTTAACGAATTTAGGAAGAATTTATAATCTTATGGACGAAGTGATATCAGAACGATTTGGCTGGGCATCTGAAAATATTGCATCTGTTGAAAACTTTTTGAATTTTATACAAGAAGATGAAAAGCAGAAGAAACAAGATATGCCAAAGGAATTTGATATCAGACTGAAGCATATTGGTTTTACTTATCCTATGAGTAAAAAAGAGGCATTAAGTGATATTTCTCTCACTTTATATCAAGGACAAACTGTGGCTCTAGTAGGAGAAAATGGAAGTGGAAAAACAACTTTGTGCAGAGTTCTTATGGGATTGTATCAACCAGATAAAGGAGAAATTTTTTATGGAGATCATCTTCTTTCGACATTAGAATTAATGAATATATCAGCAGTTTTCCAGAAATATTGTCGCTATAAAATGACAGTAAGCGAAAATATACAACTTGGTGAATTTTGGAAGAAGACTGATGAAAAAGAGTTAAAGGGTATCTGCAAAGATGTTGGAATACATTTAGAACAAGAACATTTTACAAATGGAATATATACCATGCTGGGACGAGAATTTGATGGTATAGAATTATCAGGGGGACAATGGCAACGTATTGCTATAGCGAGGGGATTATTTAAAAATAGTAATATGATTATTTTAGATGAACCCACCGCAGCGATTGATCCACTAGAAGAAACACGCTTGTATCAAGACTTCGCCAAGATTTGCAAAAACAAGACGGCTGTTATCGTCACTCATAGACTCGCTTCAGCAAGAATTGCAGATCGAGTGATAGTGATGAAAGAGGGAAAAGTCATTCAAGATGGAAGTCATGAACAATTAATCTCTGTAGAAGGAGAATATAAAAAGATGTATGAAGAACAGAAAAAGTGGTATGTTAATGATAGAAATATATAGTTATAAATAAGATACTTTCTTTTTCTATGAAACGCATTTATAAAAAAATTTGAGAAAATAACAGATCGTTATATTCCTTCAGTTAATTCTAATGTCATATCTATTGTGTTTCCTCTAGATTTAAAAACAAAAATGAATATTTATAACAGTTCAGACTTTTTATTTTATTTGTTATGGTGAAATTCATTTTTCACAAATTAGAACAGCCAACCAACGAGCGGAGGCAAGGAAGTATTCCATAAGAAGCCCCTTGGAAGACGT
>CAJUHN010000032.1:0-20015 GCA_910585935.1 uncultured Lachnospiraceae bacterium
CTATGAGGTTATGAGCAAGTAGCGAAGCGGATTGCGAATATCCGATTTGACTTTTCTCAAATTTGTATCTATAAAACAATCCATATAAAATTCCTTTTCAAATTAACGAGATACTCTTATTTAAAATAATTTTCTGTTTTCATCTGAATAGACCTTTTTATACATATTTCCTAAATCCATATCTATAAGAATATTATCAACTATAAATGAGCAAATTTGAAATTTTGCACAAATTTGTCCACTATATAACGACAAATTTGAGGATTTATATTTGTTTTGTCCGTGAATGAAATACAAGACGCAGAATCTTTTGTGCAGTTTTCTGGATTTGCTCAATTATAGTTATCAACTAATTCATCTATAAAACAATATAATTGCCACTCTAAAAATAATTTTATTTATGCACTCCACAAACTAGCTTCTGATACCAAACTAGCATGGGCAAAAAACTATTCCAAAAGAAGCCCCTTGGAAGACGCTTGCCCGTTAATGAGCGGTGCGGTGACGCGCCGAGAATTTAGTGTCCGTTACGTCTGGAACGGAGCGAGAGCGCGGCTTCGTTGGAATAGTTTTTTGCTCATGCGACCCTTCAGCAAAAACCACAAAATAACACATAACAAAATAAACCTTTCTTTCAATCATGCTCAAAAAAAGCTATTGCAAAGTAATTTTTACTTTTCAACAGCTTTTATATCTCTTCCCCTTTATCTTCTCCTGTCAAATATCCTCGCATATGTCGTTATTCCACCAAAATAAATTAATTCTTTCATTCTATAGAGTTTCTTCATTTTCAGCTAATGCTGTTTCATATTTCTCTAAAATAATAGACTGAATTTTCTCTCTGGTATCTGAATTAATGGGGTGTGCGATATCCCTATACTCTCCGTCTGCTGCCTTACGGCTAGGCATTGCAATAAATAAGCCTTTTTCTCCCTCAATTACTTTAATATCATGTACTACAAATTCATTATCTAGCGTAATCGAAACTACTGCTTTCATCTTTCCTTCTTTCGCAACTTTCCTAACCCTTACATCTGTAATTTGCATGTCGTAAAACCCCTTCCCTAGTAATCTTTTGTGAACTGCTCATTATGTAAAATGAATCTCTTTCCTAATTCATATCAACAATATAAATTTCCCTAGAATATCTTTGCAGTTCCTATAGTTCTTGTTCTTATTTTTTGTTTCAATCCACTCTTAGCAGTAAGAAACAATATCCATTAAGCTTATTTTCAGCAATCTTGTCCTCTGCTTTAAAAGCAGAGGAATTCTTGCTATTTTATGTTAAAGAACATATCTTTCATTCTTTTCTACTACAATCTTTATCGCACCATCTTCTCCAATATAAGAAGTATTCGCACGAATCGTATCACGACTCTCCACAATACAATTTTCTATATAAGTATTATCACCTATATATACATCATTTAAAATAATAGAATTCTTGATAACACAGTTATTTCCAACAAATGTCTTTTTAAACAACAAAGAATTCTCCACTTTACCATTAATGATGCTTCCGCTGGATACTAAACTGTTATGAACTTCAGCACCCGGATTATATTTTGCAGGAGGCAGATCTTCTACCTTAGAATATACTTCTGGATATTGTTTAAAGAAATAATTTCGTACTTCTGGTTTCAGAAAATCCATATTCGTTCTATAATAAGATTCTACTGTGGAAATACTGCTCCAATAGCTCTCCAATGGATAAGCATACATTCTCTTCAGATTTTTATATCGAACTAAAATATCTGTAACAAAATTATGACGATCCTCTTGCGCACATCGTTCAATTAGTTCAATCAACTGTCTTCTTCTGATGACATAAACACCTGTTGAAACAATATCTGAAGTTGCCACCATAGGTTTTTCCTCAAACTCTGTAATTCTGCCATCTACATCTGTTTTAATTAATCCAAAACGACATGGATCTTCTCCTTTTGGCAATCTAGTAGTCACAATGGTGATATCTGCTTTTTTCTCAATATGGTATTCTAACACTTTATTATAATTTAATTTATAAATGCCATCTCCTGCTGCAATAACAACATACGGCTCATGGCAACTCTTTAAAAAGCTTAAATTCTGATAGATAGAATCTGCTGTACCACGGAACCATGAATTATTATCGCTGGTTATTGTAGGAGTGAAAACATAAAGTCCTCCCTGCTTTCTACCAAAGTCCCACCATTTAGAAGAATTCAAATGTTCATTTAGTGATTTCGCATTATATTGTGTAAATACTGCTACTTTCTGAATATGAGAATTTGTCATATTGCTCAACGCGAAATCAATGCTTCGGTAGCTTCCAGCTACAGGCATAGCCGCTATCGCTCTTTTGTTGGATAGTTCTCTCATTCTAGTACTATTTCCACCTGCTAAAATTATTCCAATGGCTCTCATCGTACTTCACCTGCCTTAATTATATATTCACCACTCTTTAGTGCGCCTTCATTATAATCATCTACTTCTGTAACACCAGAAATAGCAACATTCTTTCCAATTTTCATATTAGGAGGAATATAGGAATTTTCTCCTATTGTTACCAAATCAAATGCATATACTTTCTTATCTAACTTACTCTCTGCAAATTCACCAACACCTGTCAGTACATTCTCTCCAATTTCCACATTTTCAGCGATAATTGTTTTATTAATCTGACATCCCTTCCGAATCACGCTATCTTTCATAATAATGGAATCTCTCACTATAGCGCCTTCCTCTATTGTAACACCACAACCGATAACAGAATTATATACTTCTCCATAAACTTCTGTTCCTTCTCCAATAATGCTTCTTTCTACTCTTGCCTTTTCTGAAACATATTGTGGTGGTAGAGTATCACTCTTTGTATAGATTCTCCAAAATTCTTCATATAAATTGAATACAGGAATAATATCTATTAATTCCATATTCGCTTCCCAATAAGAACCAAGTGTTCCAACATCTTTCCAATATCCATTATACTCATATGCGAAAATGCGTTTATCATGCTTAAAGCAATGTGGAATAATATGCTTTCCAAAGTCACAAGCACTTTGGTCAGAAAGTTCAATCAATGCCTCTTTTAAAACAGGCCAACTGAATATATAAATTCCCATAGATGCGAGATTACTCTTCGGTTTTGCTGGTTTTTCTTCAAATTCTATAATACGTTTCTTCTCATCTGTCACTACTATACCAAATCGACTAGCTTCTTCAATCGGAACTGGCATAGCTGCTATTGTAATATCTGCATTATTAGCTTTATGATAATCTAACATCACTTCATAATCCATCTTATAAATATGATCCCCTGATAATATTAAAACATAATCTGGGTTATATGTTTCCATATAGTTTAGATTCTGATAAATAGCATTTGCAGTTCCTGTATACCATTCACTATTTGCACTCTTTTCATAAGGAGGCAATACTGTAACACCTCCTACATTTCTGTCCAAATCCCACGGAATACCTATCCCTATATGTGTATTAAGTCGTAATGGCTGGTATTGTGTAAGTACACCTACAGTATCTACACTAGAGTTAATACAATTACTAAGAGGGAAGTCAATAATACGATATTTTCCCCCAAATGCCACTGCCGGTTTTGCCATTTTGGCTGTTAAAACTCCAAGTCGGCTACCTTGTCCGCCTGCTAAAAGCATGGCTATCATTTCTTTCTTAATCACGTTATCACCTCTTGTTGTAATTTATTTATAGGTATTATAACACATATTTTAAAATTAGTGAACCGATTTTCTGAAATTTATACATAAAATTTTTTCTTTTTCCAACAATATTTAACTATTTCTTCCTATTTTATCTTATTTTCTTTCCATAAATTCCATAATATATACAAAGTTATCCATTCTTTTCTATTCTCTTTCCTATAAAAATGCCAAAATCTTTCCCTTCAAAAATAAGGTTATACGTTTTTTAGAAAATATTGGGGGCGAAGGTTCACAGAGATTTGCATAGGTTCGCACAGGAACAAAGCTATTCCAACAAAGCCGCGCTCTCGCTCCGTTCCAGACGTAGCGGACACTAAATTCGCCGTTTCGCTTCTTGCGAAACCGCTCATTAAGTGCCGACGTCTTCCAAGGGGCTTCTTTTGGAATAGCTTTGTTCCTGTGCTAGTTTATATCATGGGTGAGGTCACAAAGTTTGATGGTGTATTATTTATATTATATAAAAATTGGGAACTTCATTATATTAAACTTATCTAAAAAGAATGAGTACACACTTATAAAAAGAATGAACTTACTTTTGTTTATGACCACGATTTCGTTCTGTATCATAAGCCCCTTGACACATTGTCAAATGGTAAATTCATTCTTTTTAATTTTTCATTTCCTGAATCTTGTAAAGGTAATATAAATGTGCTAAACTGAACATTGTAAAAAATCGGAAATTTGGTGAAGGAGTAAAACATATGAAAATCAGAAAAATAAATAAAACACATATAGTAACTGCTATAATTTTATCAGCGACATTTTTATTTGTAGGTTGTGGAATTGGTACAACAACCAGTAAACGCACAATAGAGCCTGATACAGTTGAGGAAGAAATCTCAAATAATAAAGATTTGATAAAGGAGAATGATATAAAAGAAGAAATCCAAAATAAAAACATAACAAATAGGAATGATGTAACAGATAATCAAGAATCATCATCTGTCAAAATAGATATTTATGATTATATTTTAGCAGAATATAGTGACATGGTTCAGAATGATTTTTACACTAATCTTCGGGATTCAGATGCCTATGAAAGCAGTTTTGGAAAGGATATTGGTCTTGAAATCCGTACCCATAAGCAAAATATCTATTATACATTTTATGATATAGACGGAAACGGAACAATGGAACTTATTATTGCAGGTGGAGAAAATGGTGTATCGAATCCTACTTTTTCCCCTTGGAATTATGATTTATATGGTTATGATGGAACTAATGTGGTTCATATTTTTCCAGAAATGGAGTTTGGATACAGAACGAATTTCTCGCTTTATGAAAATGGAGTGATAGAAGTATTTTATAGCAGTAGTGCTGCAGAATCTGGCGTTGATTTTTACAGAATAGGCACTGATGGATTCACTCCCGAATTAATTGATTCTTTTTCCACAGTTGCTTATTTGGAAGAAGATGAACCTGTATTTATCTATTCTCAAAATGGAAATGAAATTACAGAAGAAGAATACAATACTAACATTCAAAACTACGAAATTCCTCTTACAACAGTATTAGATTGGATACAAATTCAATAAAACAATAAAGTTTAATCTTACAATCCAACCTTTTTATTCTATTGTTATCGCAAAACTCTATTTTCCAAAAATAGAAGAGCCAATAAAGTAGCTTCTGGGAAGGAAGTATTCCGAAAGAAGCCCCTTGGAAGACGTTGGTACTTAATAAGCAAACCCGCAAGAAGCGGGATTTGCGAATTTAGTACCGCTACGTCTGGAACGGAGCGAGAGCGCGGCTTCGTTGGAATACTTCCTTCCCAGAAGCGGAAATGTGGAAATGGAAATTCACATCTGAAAACTCATATCTCATTTTAAGCAGCTATATAACAAAATAGTAAATTCTAACTATATTTTTAATCAGAAAGTATTGGCATTTCAAATTCTCGTATGTATAATATATTAGAACCCAAAGCATCTTTGATGCTATTTTATTACTATAAGCTGTCACGCTTGTGAAACAGCATTTGTTAAATAAAACAAATTTAAAAAGAAAGCAGGTCTATTTTATGTATCAAATTAATTTTCATTCTCCTATTTCTATCTATTTTATAGGAATCGGTGGAATCAGTATGAGCGGTTTAGCAGAGATTTTACAAAAGGAAGGTTTTTCTATTTCTGGTTCAGATGAAAAAGAAAGTGCTCTCACAAAACATTTAGAAAAATTGGGCATCACTATCTTTTATCAACACTCTGCAAAAAATCTCTCCCATAAACCAGATTTAGTTGTCTATACTGCTGCTGTAAAAGGTAATAACCCTGAATTACTAGAGGCAAAACGCTTACAGATCCCAGTACTGACAAGAGCACAATTATTAGGTCAGATTATGCTTAATTATAAAAATTCTATCGGCATATCAGGAACTCATGGAAAAACTACTACCACCTCTATGATATCGGAAATTTTTCTGGATAATGAACTTGACCCTACCATCTCTGTTGGAGGTATTTTAGACAGAATCGGCGGAAATATCTATATTGGAAATTCTGACTATTTTATAACCGAAGCATGTGAATATACAAATAGTTTTCTCTCTCTTTATCCTAAGATAGGAATTATTTTAAATATCTGTGCAGATCATTTAGATTTCTTTAAAGATTTAGAAGATATCAGAAATTCTTTTCATCAATATGCTAAAAATATTTCTCCTGATGGATGTCTGATTTTAAATTCTGCGATAGAAAATTGGGAAATGTTTCTAAAAGGAGTGGATTGTAAAGTCATCACCTTTGGTTTAAAAGAAAATGATGATTATTATGCCGATCATATTTCTTATGATAATTTTGGTCATCCTAGTTACGATCTCATCATAAAAGGAAAGAAAATGGCTCATATCACATTACATGTCTTAGGAGAACATAATATCTTAAATTCTCTTGCCGCTTGTGCTGCTGCCTATGAACTCGGAATTTCTCCTGATAAAATTGCAAAAGGATTAGCTTCTTATCTTGGAACAGAAAGACGTTTTCAGATAAAAGGAACTCAAAATGGAATCACTATTGTAGATGATTATGCACACCATCCAGATGAAATACAAGTGACTTTAAAAACTGCTAAAAATTATCCACATAATAAGATTTGGTGTGTATTCCAACCACATACGTATAGTAGAACAAAAGCTCTTTTAAAAGATTTTGCCAAAGCTCTTTCTTTAGCAGATCATGTCGTGTTGGCAGATATCTATCCTGCAAGAGAAACAGATACTCTTGGAATAAGTTCTAAAGATCTACAGGAAGAGCTTCAAAAAATAGGAAAAAAATCTTTTTATTTTCCTTCTTTTGAAGAAATTGAAAATTTTTTAATAAAAAATTGTGTTCATGGTGATTTGTTGATAACTATGGGAGCTGGAAACATTGTAAATGTTGGAGAAAACCTATTAAAACAATAGTTATCCACATTATCCACATATTAGTCTAGATATTATGTCTACTAAATATGTGGATTTTTTATTTACATAATATCATTTCGGTAAACATGCTTTTCCCTTAAAAAATAGCCATTTTCATATATTTTCTATATTATTTTTTTCTTTCTTGTTTTAAATTATCCACATTATCCACAATATCCACATTATCCACACTCAAATAATCCACATTAAAATTCTTTCCCTACTAGAAAAAGCCTGTTCTCTTTTTGCAAAATCTATGTTATAATACTCCTAGAAATGATAATGGAAAAGAATTTATTCACCTATGGGAACTTATAGATAAATTTTAGATATCCGGGGCATACTTTCTTATAGAAGAGGAAAGTATTTTCCCGGAATAATCAACTACACAGATAGGAGTCAGTTATGAACAGCATACATTTACATAATAATCAAACGGCAGCTACTGCCATTCCAAACCGATTTTTTGATGATTATATGCCAAAAGCAAATGGAGAATTTGTAAAAGTATATCTATATCTTCTCCGCTGTATTTCTGATACTAATATTGTTCTCAGCATTAATGGTATTGCAGACAAGCTAAATCATACAGAAACAGATGTGATTCGCGCATTGCGGTATTGGGAACAGGCAAAACTCCTCACCCTCACTTATAATGGAGGGAATCAGATTATAGCGATTACGCTCTGTGATTATGCTGATTTAAATACACATACATCACCGAAAGAAAAAGACTCCATACAGGCGGATTCTATTTGTCCTCCGATAAATTCTATAGTGCCTGTAGCAGCAACTGAACAGACATTAAGTTCCTCTCAAGAGGCTTCCACTCCTCAAAAACATTCCTTTTCTGATATGGAATTACAGAAGTTTCAGCAAAATGATGATATCGATCAAATTTTATATGTAGCTCAAAGATATCTTGGAAAGACGCTGAATCCCACAGAAACTAATACTATTTTATACTTTTATGACAATCTGCATTTTCCAACAGATTTAATTGAATATTTGATTGAATATTGTGTTTCCAAGAATCATAAAAATATGCACTATATTGAAAAAGTAGCTCTGGCATGGGCAGAACAGGATATTCATACTGTAGAAGCAGCTAAATCTATTGTTGTATTTTATAATAAAACTTGTTTTGCTGTGATGAAAGCTTTTGGACTATCTAATCGCAATCCCGGGGAAAGTGAACTCGCTTATATCGAAAAATGGTATAAAACTTATTCATTTTCTTTGGATATCATATTAGAAGCATGTGACCGAACTATACAGAGTATTCATCAACCTAGTTTTGAATACACCGATAGTATTCTGAACAAATGGAAAAATGAAGGAATTAAGTCTTTGCAGGATATAAAGCTTCTCGATCAGGCACATATGCAGGCGAAAGAACTGCGTTCAGAAAAAACCAGTCCCATTCCCCAAAGACCTTCTAATAATAAATTTAATAATTTCACCCCTAGAAGCTATCTTTATGACGATTTGGAAAAACAACTTCTCAACCATTAAAAATAATCACTAAGGAGGTTTATTTTGGCATTAAAAAATTCACAATTCGATCTATTAATGCGTTCTTATAACCAAAAACAATTAAAAAATAAACATGAATTAGACAAACGAATAGAAGAAATCTATCAAAAAATTCCTCGTATCCAAGAAATTAACGAAGAAATCGCTTCTGCTTCTATCGTGCAAGCAAAAGAAATGTTATTAAAAGGGGAAACCTCTGCTCTACAAACTCTTCGGGAAAAACTCACAAAACTCTCTCAAGAAAGAGCAGATTTGCTAAAACTCTCTGGCTATCCGTCCGATTATTTACAGATGCAGTATGAATGTTCTGATTGTCAGGATACCGGTTTTATTCATGGTGAAAAATGTCATTGTTTTAAACAGGCGGTTATTGAAATGCTCTATACACAATCAAATTTAAAAGAGATATTAAAAACAGAAAATTTTCAGACTTTTACTCTTAAGTATTATGATAATATTGTGAAAAATGAGATCACTGGTAAGACTTCTTATGAAAATACGAAAGATATCCTCCTCACCTGTCAAAAATTTGTAAAGGATTTTGATACCCAGAACCAGAATCTTTTATTTTATGGTGACATTGGAATAGGAAAAACTTTTCTCTCTCACTGCATCGCGAAAGAACTTTTAGAAACTTCTCATTCTGTAATTTATTTAAGTGCTACTGAACTCTTTGAATCTTTTTCTCACCATAGTTTTGAACAGGAAAATGATTCAGATTTAGGGGATTTCGTATCCTATATTTTAGAATGTGAATTACTCATTATCGATGATTTAGGAACAGAACTCAGCAATTCTTTTACAAACTCAAAATTATTCTATTGTTTAAATGAACGCTTTTCCAGAAAACGTTCTACGATTATTTCTACTAATCTTACATTAGATTTTATTATAACGATATATTCTGAGCGGATATTTTCTAGAATTTTTAGTAATTATATAGCTCTGAAGTTTTATGGAGATGATATCCGATTAAAAAAGAAATTATCAACAAATCGCCCTTGACGAAATGTTTTGGTAATGGTATATATGTTATTATTAATGTAAATTTTACTATTATGGAGGAATACGCTATGACACGCGAAGAAATGCATCTCGATACCATCCCAATAGGACCACTTGGAATTATCGCACTGCCAAGTTGTAAAGAAATGGGAAAAAAAATTAATGAATACATTATTGCTTGGAGGCAAAAACGAGAGGGAGAACATATTTCTACCTTGCCATTTAATGGTTATCTAAAAGATTCTTATCTAGTAGATGCAAAAGTTCCAAGATTTGGTACTGGTGAAGCAAAAGGCGCTATTAATGAATCAGTTCGTGGAAGTGACTTATACATTATCACAGATGTCACAAATTACAGTATTACTTATTCCCTCTTTGGATGTGAAAATCATATGTCACCAGATGACCATTTTCAGGATTTGAAAAGGGTAATCGCTGCTGTAGGAGGAAAAGCGAGAAAAATCACAGTGATTATGCCTTTCTTATATGAAAGCCGCCAACATAAGAGAACTGGAAGAGAATCTCTTGACTGTGCTCTCGCTTTACAGGAACTCACCAGCATGGGAGTAGAAAATATTATCACTTTTGATGCACATGATCCGCGAGTGCAAAATGCAATCCCTTTAAAAGGATTTGAAACCGTAACGCCAGCTTATCAATATATCAAATCACTCCTTCAAAATGAACCCGATTTAAAGATAGATTCTGATCACATGATGATTATAAGTCCTGATGAGGGAGGAACTTCTAGAGCTGTTTATTATTCTAACTTATTAGGATTAGATTTAGGCATGTTTTATAAACGTCGTGACTATACAAAGATTGTAAACGGCAGAAACCCTATTGTCGCACATGAATTTTTAGGCTCTTCCGTAGAAGGAAAAGACTGTCTGGTCATTGATGATATGATTTCTTCTGGCGAGAGTATGTTAGATGTAGCAAAAGAATTAAAAAAGAGAAATGCACGGAAGGTCTTTTTAGCTTCTTCCTTTGGATTATTTACAAATGGTTTATCAAAGTTTGATGAGTATTATGAAAATGGTTTAATCGATCGTATTCTCACCACTAATTTAATTTACCAGACTCCCGAACTTTTGCAAAAACCCTACTATATCAACGTAGATATGAGCAAATACATCGCTTTAATTATTGATACACTAAATCATGATTGTTCTATCAGCGAGTTATTAAATCCTGTCAGCCGTATTCATAGTATTATGGAAAAATATGAACAGGCTTAAATGCTTATAGCTTCACATTTTTTGACTTAGCGTTTTTTCTATAATAAATAGGCTTTAAAATTGAAGATATAGTTACTACTTTCTAGATATGTTTTGGATACATTTTGATTGTGTTTCCGCCTAAGAGAAGGGACTATTCCAACGAAGACGCGCTCTCGCTCCGTTCCAGACGTAATGGTACTAAATTCGCAGCCCCTTACAGGACTGCTCATTAAGTGCCAACGTCTTCCAAGGGTCTTCTTTTGGAATAGTCCCTTCTCTTAAGCTAGTTTATAACATGGGCAGAGTTATCTTGTCACATTCAATTATATAAAATGAAACGCAACACTACTTCTATATTACAACAGCAAAAAATTAAACTCTCTTTTTTTCTAGACAGTTTGATAGATTTTTTTAATTTTCCTAGAACAGCCAACAAACGAGCGAAGGCAAAGAAGTATTCCGAAAGAAACCCCTTGGAAGACGTTGGTACTTAATGAGCGGTGCGGTCACGCGCCGAGAATTTAGTACCACTACGTCTGGAACGGAGCGAGAGCGCGGTTTCGTTGGAATACTTCTTTGCTGGAGCGACCCTTTGGTCATATTCTAAAAATCATAAATCTTTTATCACAATCTTTTGATGAGATATATTATTTTTTGTCAAAATTTCTTCCTCTCTCTTATGGCAGGTAGATATGAATATTTGCCGTTTTTCTTCTTGTGCAAAATAACATAATATCTTCTCTAATCGTGTTTCATCATAAAAGGCAAATGCATCATCTAGAATAAGTGGCATTTTTTCATATCCGGGTATACAATCTGCTGCTGCTAAACGAAGTGCAAGATAAATCTGTTCTATTGTCCCTCGGCTCAACTGTTGAATAGACAATTTCTGTGTTGGTGTCAAGATAAAAACATTACATACACTGTCAATTGCAACTTTTGTATACCTTCCATCTGTTAGATAGGAAACTAAACTTGAGATTTTCTGATTGAGATTTCTCTTAAAATCTTTCTGCATCGCCTTACATACTTCACTTAGAGTTTCTTCTGCTAAAGCTAATGCTTCTATTTCTTCTTGTATTTTATTGTTTTTTTCCATTCTCATCTGGTAAGCTTCCAAATCTGTCTGAAAAACTGCTGATTTTTCCTGCATCTGCTCTAATTTCCACTCTATCTTCTGTTGTTCTTCTTCTATTTGCTTTCTTTTATCCATTTGTTCTTTTATTAAAAGTTTATCTTTTTTTACTTTCATTTGATTGTAAAGAGCGATGCAAAAAAATAAAAATGCACTGCTTCCTAATGATATAGGAAATGCCAAATGGTATTTTAAAAAAATAGCCGCGATAGAAATACCCGCTAATATCACTCCTAATATCAACATTCCTATCACTATTTTTATTCCCTTTTTCTGTTTTCGGTCTGTGTTTTTTATCTCATCTTTGATATTTATTATCTCTTTTTGCTTTTCTTCCTTATATGCATTTTGATAGGCGATATCTTTTTCCAGTTGTTCAAATTCTTGCTGCATCTGTAAATTTTCTTCTCTTTCTTCTGTCTGTGCGTTTTTCTTTTTAATAAACTGTTTTCTCTCTGTTTTCATAAAACGAAAAGCTTTTGGAATATCCCATTCCATATTCCCAGAAGCATAGAGATTTGCTACTGTATTTTGTAATAGTTCTGTTAAACTCTGATCGGTTGCTGAACGCAGTTGTCCAATACATACCGTGTTGATAAAGCCTCTTTCTGTTACTCCCTCTAAAATATGGGCTAATCCTTGTTCCCCCATTTCTTCTCCTGTAGTTTCATTTAATACGGTAATCGATTTATCACTTTTATAAAAACAGCGATGAATACGATAGATGATGCCATCTTTTTCTAAACGTAATATTCCTTCATAATAAGAAGAATTTTCCCATGGTTCATATAACGTATAAGTATCGATACTTGAGGAACGTCCTCTTGTCTTTTCTATTCCAAATAACATTCCCTGAAGAAATGCTTGTAATGTGGATTTACCAGTTTCGTTCTCTCCATATATTAAATTGATTTCATTCTCAAACCCTATTGCGATATTATGAAATTTCCCGAAATTTTGTAGTACTGCTTCTAAAATTACCATAATCTACTCTCCAAATGTTAAAGCACGGATTCCATAACAAAGTGCTTTTTGTTCTACTGCTGTAAGTTGTTCTTTTTCTATGTACTTTTTTATATATTTCCCCAATACATTATCTTGATTCATGCGATACATGGTTTTAAAATCATAATCTGGTTGAGATTGATCTTCAAATTTCGCTATATTTCCTAATTTCAGGATTTTCTCCTCTGTAAATTCAATCACTTCATCTCTTGTACCAGTTAAGATAATACGATATATATTTTCACTTCCATGTTCTTCTATCCTATTCACTATCTTTTTTTGTATAGAAGCTATGGTATCTGTATTCTCTACATGAATAATTTCTTCCTGATAGATTCTTGCTGCAAATGGAATAAAACTCACTTTGCTCTTTGTTTTTGTAATTTCTCCTCGGAAAAAACCTCTCTCTCCTATTTCATTTTTATTGATGGGTTCTAAACAGCCTGCCTGATTGATTCTATCTTGTAATAAAATCTCTGGCTTATGCAGATGACCTATCGCAATATAATCAAATCCTGTTTCTCGTAATCTCTGAGGCGAATATGGACGGTGTGTAACATCGCCTCCATGAGCTAATAATATATTAATTCTTTTAAAGTCGGCAGGATGTAAATTGTCATATAAATTATTTTTATCTTCTTTTGCATAATAGCTACCGCCATAGATGTCCACATTTTCATCCATAAAATAACAGTGTTCCATTCCATTAGATTTCAAAAATGTCACTTGATCACACCACTGAAATGTTCGATAATAAGAATCTTGTTTTATATAATCATGATTTCCCGCTATCAAGACTACTTTTGTCTTTGTTAAAGTGGAAAAGTGATAATTGACTTCTTTTAATTCTTTTAATAGTGGCTGTCTATGAAATAAATCCCCTGCAATAAATAGGAAATCTACTTTTTCCTGTTCCGCATAAGCGACTAAACGCCGAAATGTTTCCCAAATTTCTTCTCCGCGTTTTGCTGCCCATGGAAGTCCTTTTTCTGGCTGTGCTCCTAAATGTATATCGGCTGCATGTATAAAACGCATTTTTTTGCCTTTCCTTTCTCTTTTTGTTTTTACTATATCTTTTCCCTTGTTCACTATTTGATATTTTAATATATGTGGAAAAAATAGTCAACTGATACTATTATTATTCCGCTTTTCATCACAATTGAGAAGCTCACATTCTTTTATATAAAAAATGTAATTACTTTTCATTTCTTATCATAAATTGGTCAGTAAAAAACTAGCGTTGGGAACATTTTAACCAAAGGTTCGCTCTGAAAAGACACGTTCCAACGAAGCCGCGCTCCCGCTCCGTTCCAGACGTAATGGATACTAAATTCGCAGCCCCTTACAGGACTGCTCATTAAGTACCAACGTCTTCCAAGGGGCTTCTTTTGGAATCGTGTCTTTTCTCCGCTAGTTTGTAGTATAGGCGAGATTGCGAAATAGCAAAATAATTATTACTATAAACTATTCAGTAACAGCAGTTATTTAGTATTTTACCAAAATAAAAATATCTAAGATTTTTCTTTGTTGTAGTCAGTATGATTCTTTTCTCATTTTTTCTAGAATGGCAACAACCTAGCGCAGGCAAGGAAGTATTCCATAAGAAGCCCCTTGGAAGACGTTGGCACTTAATGAGCAGTTCTGCTAGGAGCTGCGAATTTAGTGTCCATTACGTCTGGAACGGAGCGAAAGCGCGGCTTCGCTGGAATACTTCCTTGCTGGAGCGAACCTTTGTTTCTCTATATCCTTTAAACAATGATATAACAAAATAATAATTAATACTAAATTTCAGTAAAAATAAATATTGACTTTCTTTTCCATCATGTTATACTAATAAAGTTGTGATTCTTATTTTTATAAGAAAATTTCATTTATAAAATGTGAGTTCGAGACCTTCCTCACGTAAAACAAAACTAAAGGAGATTTTAAGATGAAAAACAAAAAAGTATTATTTATGGCTCAGGCTGCTATGATTGCAGCTATCTATGTAGTATTGACCTTTGTAGCAAATGCATTTGGTCTGGCGTCAGGAAGTATCCAAGTAAGGCTGTCAGAAGCATTAACTGTTTTGCCATATTTCACCCCTGCCGCTATTCCCGGTTTATTTATCGGCTGTTTATTCAGTAATATTTTAACTGGATGCTGCCTATTGGATATTATTATGGGAAGTATTGCTACTCTTATTGGTGCTGTTGGAACATATGCACTCCGTAAAATCAAATGGACTGCTCCCCTTCCTCCTATTATCGCCAATATCTTAATTGTACCTTTTGTATTGATAAATGGATATGGCATCCCTTCTCCTTATGGGCTTTTAATGTTGACTGTTGGCATCGGTGAAGTGATTTCTTGTGGTATTTTAGGAATGGGATTGTTACTTGTTTTAGACAAGAATAAAGAAGCTATCTTTCATAATGTAAATGTATAAATTATGATAGATTTTATGGACTGCTGTATGTAGAGTAATGTATGCTCTAGATATAGCAGTCTAAATTTTAATCTTATCATTTATTATTTTTTCTTTTGAACGCAAAAAAACGCATGGTTTATATCGGTTAGATTACTATTCCATACGTCTTTATGCTGTTAATTTGATATTAAATTGTTTTTCCGATTATACAAACTGTATAATCTTTGTTCTAAATTTCTATTTTTACAAATGTAAAATTGATTCTGTTATTGTCTAGTTAGTATTTCTATATAATTTCTCTGTTCATTATATACTTTGAAAAAAATATTGACTTAATAATCTATACTGATTTCTCTACTCTATCTTAATAATCCACTTGTTCTTTTTGTGATCATAATTTATTACACCTACTTGTTTATACTTGAACAAATTTTCATTTTCACTTCCTTTAACAAATGCTGTAATACTATATTCTTTATCTTGTGAGAATTGATATTTAAAATTATTTTCAGTTGTATACCATTGTGAATAAATACATTCATAATCTTCCCCTTTTTTTTCATTCACATACCATGCATATACCAGGCTTTGAGAAGAGGCTGTATTATTTATAAAAGTTATTTCATCATTCTCAATATTATCTACTTTAACCTTTATTTCTTCTATATAATTTTGAGGACGATTCATATTTTCTATATATTCTTTATATAAAAAATGATTTCTCCAATAATACTGAATACTCATAATTTCATTAAATTCATTCAAATATTTTTCTGGAACATCATGTACAAATTCGTTATCTATCTTATAAATATTTAAGTAATCACTGCTTATAACAGGAAATTTTTTCATTTCATAGGTCATCTTTTGCATATATTCATTTCCTTTCCATCCACACTCCTCAAATAAATAATTCATCAAATAACAGGGAGATATGGTAGGTCCTTCTCCTAAGAAATCATTATTTAATAATTTTTTAGCCGCATCATTTGCCCATATAAGATATTCTTCTGTATACTGTTTACGTATTAATTCATCAGAAGCTACGCTAAAGTCTAATCCCATTTCTTTATAAAATATATTTCCATCTCCTTGCCATGGTAAATGATCACCGAAAGTAAGAAGAATTATTGGTTCTTCTGCTTCTCTTAAATGCTCTATAAAATCTAAAAGTTGTTTATCACTGTCATATATGAGGTTTAAATAATTATTCATAGAATTTTTACATTCTTGGCTATAATTTCCATCAAACCATAAAGTATCTCCTGTATAATTTTCAATATTATATGGTCCGTGACTTTGTACATTTAAATTATATGAGAAAAATGGTTTGCCTGATTCTTTATTAGCAATATAATCTCTCCAAATTTCGTCATAAAATAAATTATCAGGCGGATAATAAGCATTTGTCATATTTTCAAAATCATTTTCATAAAATCTATAAGTTTCAAATCCTAGATATTTATTTACATTTTCCCTATTATATGACCATTTATAAAAAGGATGGATTCCATGTGTTGTATAACCCTGTTGTTTGAGATACCAAACATATGAATTAGTATATGTTCTAAAATCTTTTAATTTAATACTTCCTGTTAAAAAACATCTTTCTGTATCAATTGTGCCCCCTCCAAAGGCATTCACTATTAAATCTCCATGTATACTTTCATCTCTCAACTGATGATATAAATCATAACAACTATTATCTAATCCTTCTATTTCATATTTTGAGAAGTCTGTATATGCTTCTCTCATAACAGCAATAATATTAACTTTTAAGTTTATATCTTCTGATATATAATTTTCTAATTTTTCAAGAACCATCTTTTCATCATAACCTTCAGGAGGTGTTTCTTTACTATTACTGATACTATGCAAAAATGGATATATAAATCCTCTCGCAATAAAATATTGTGTACCACTCCATCTATTTAAATATTGATAATTTTCAATAGATGAATAAATCGTATCGCTAAAATATACAGGTTTTAACATCATACAGGCTAATACTAATACAAAAATTTCTATCATTCTTCTAAAATAATTTTTTTTAGACGGATTCTTATGAAATTTCCTACATAATATACTAATTCCTATCAATATAATGAATGGTATTATCACATTAAAATTTACAAATAATTTATAGGAATTTGAAAATTGTCCTGCTTCTCTCCATAAAATCATATCTTCAAAAATAAATGGGTCATCTCTAAAGATTAATTTGAAATAATTTATTAAACTAAAAATATAATATATTATTCCTACACTTAGGAAAGAAAATAATATTTTTCTGCATAACTTATAGATAATAAGAGAGCTTATAAGTATTGGAAATACATTCAATAAAATAATCGTAGGATGTAATAAATAGCTTAAAAAAGTCATATTATTATATCCACCATATGCTAAAATTAATAAGGCAATCCCATAAATAAAAGAAGCAACTATTAAAATCAATTCATTTTGGTTATTTTTAATACAATTCAATAACCCACTCTTTACTTTGGTAATCATAATGTATTATGGCTACCTCCTTATACTTGAATAAGGCTTCATTTTCACTGCCCTTAACAAATGTAATAACACTATATTCTTTATCTTCTGAAAATTGATATTGAAAAGTATTTTCAGTTGTATACCATTGTTGATAAATACATTCATAATCTTCTCCTCTTTTTTCATTCACATACCACGCATATAAAAGGCTCTGAGGACAATTTGTATTATTTACAAAAGTTATTTCATCATTATCAATATTATCTACTTTAACTTTTACCTCTCCTATATAATTTCCTGAATAAATTTTATTTTTTCCATCTAAAATTATATTTTCCATATATTTTGCAAGCTCATTCCAACTGTCATCTTGATTATCTGGAAATTGATACTTTTCATCCAAGTAATTCGCAAAATATTTACTAATTTTTTCAGCACCTAATAAATTAGTATGTCCTGCATTATAAAAATCCATAGTTTCATCCATTCCAATTTCTTTCCAATAATCATTAAAATTAAAGACATCATATCCTCGACTATTAATAATATCACTTATATATTTACTTTTATTTTCATCTAAAACTGTTGACATGGAAAAAATAAATAAATATTTAGCATTTGAATTATCACAAAAATTTATTAATTGGTATAATTCTTCTTCTGCTTTTTCATCTATATTAGTTTGGACATTTGATTTTTGGTTCCATGTATATGATACAACTTCAACACTATCATTATATAACCATCCTTTTGAAGTATTTTCTTTCTCAAAATTCCAGTGAGAAATATTATGAAAAAAATTACGATATTCAGAATGATACTTTATAATATCAAAATAATAAGAAATTTTATTTGATTTCCCTTTTATCTGCTCATAATTGCATAAAAATCTATTCCATGAATACTTTAATCCATCTGTTACACGTCGTAAGGAACCCTCATTCTGTTCTTCCCATACAGATTGATCATATACAAAATTACTTACATCTATCACATATAATGCGTCTGATTGATATTTTTGAGCTTCTTTTATTAAATATTTCAGGGAAGAAGGTCGTTGAGCAGAAGTTGCTATATTATAGGATGTAAATCCTCTTTCGTTATACATTACTAAAGGATTTAATGATGCCCACATTGTAGATGAACCAATAAAAACGGCATCTAAAGAATTTTTTTCTTCTGCATAAAACCCCATAAGATTTTCTTTTTCATCGGTATCATTTCTCAGTATATATGTTATATGAACTATTACCCACCATAAAATAATAAAAAACAAAACTATTTTAGCAAGCTCTAATACTATCTTTTTCATTTATTTATCACCCCCATTTCATTATTTATCGTTCTAATATAAATGTATTATTATTTTCATCCCAAATTAATGTTGTAATTGTTTCCCATCTAGCAGTTTCTTGATTACCAGCAACTCTAACAAAAGATATAATACGATAGTTTTTTCCTGCTTCAAAATTATATTCCAGACAACTCTCATCTGTATACCAAATACTATCAATTTGCTGCTCTCCTCCATCATTCAACTCTTCATAAACATACCATGCATATTCTAATGTATTTAAAGAAAAAGTAGTATTCTCAAAATAAACATTATTTCCATAAATATTGATATCTGCTGTAATATTTCCTATCTTGGCTGCGGCTGATTTTTCTGTCTGTTCTATTCCTTCTTCTAATTCAGCAAAAACAAAATTCATGTCGTCATTCCACTTTTTTATTAATTCATTATCCTTCTTTTCCTTAAATTCGTACTTGTCTACAAGATACTCCCCATACAAAGAAGTACATTTACGTGCTCCTAGCACATTTGGATGAAGTCCATCATAAAAGTCAGAAGAATAATCTATGTTCATAGTATCTTGGTAATCATTAAAAATGAAACACGAAAAGCCATTCAATTCTATCACTTTTTTTATATAATGACATGTTTGATAATCAATACTTGGGTTTAAAGTAATTATAAATTCCACTTTAATTTTTTCATCTTTACAATATTTTAATAATTCTTTTAACACTTCTTCTCCATATTCAGGTAAAGAATAGATATCTTGGGGGGGGGGGGGGGGGGGGG
>CAJUHN010000032.1:20025-22592 GCA_910585935.1 uncultured Lachnospiraceae bacterium
CCCCCCCCTCACACACATTATTTTTATATGTTGATTCCAAATACATAGCCGTCGTCAACATATTGAAACCTTTCCAGGGATTATTTCTTTCAAAATTCCAATCGTTCCAATTTAATTGTGTTTTGATATTATCGTGATATTTCACTATATCAAATAAATATTCTATCTTTCTTTGAGGAACAATATCATTGATACATAATACTCTATTATAGGAATATTTCATCCCATCGGTAATATGTCTAAGTGAACCTTCATTCTGTTCATTCCAAACCTCTAAATCATGTCTTACCAGATTAATATCTAATACATACACAGCATCTTTTTGGAGCTTTTGTGCTTCTTTTAAAAAATAAAGAAGCGCAGAAGGTCTTTGTGAACTGGTTGCTATCACATAGGAAGTTATTCCAAAATCTTTATATAATTCAACTGGATTAATAGAGGATCTTAATGTACTAGAACCAATAAAAACAGCATCTAGACTATTCGCTTCTTCTGCATAAAATCCCATTAAATTTATTTTTTCAAGCGTAGGTTCTCTCAATACATAGGTAATATGTACTGTGAAGTATAATACAACTATAATAACAATTATGGTTCCAACAAAAAACTGACCATTCTTTTTCATAAATAAATCCTTTCGTATGTCATAGGCAAAAACCCACTACCTTTAGGTGATGGGTAGTTGACAATATACCTTTCCCAATTCTAAATTTAAAATTGCTGATAAATAAACTCAGACGCATCCACTCCTGGACCATATTTTCCAAAAATAATAATCAGTAAGAGGAATATAATTAAAACAAACCATCGGAATATCATATTTTGTTCGTTTAACCACTGCCATACTTCCTTATTGGTTGTATTTTTTATTATTCCAGCTATAAATAAGATAAGAAGAGAAATAAAAATAATCGTCCATTCCCATTTATCCAGACCAAAAGTAGTCAAAGAACCATTCAAAAATATTTCTATATTATGGAAAGGAAAGGCAGATTTCCACATTCTGATTCCTTCCCGTAAATTCTCTGCTCGAAAAAAAGATAATCCAAAAGTAAACAATAGTAATGTTCTAATTCTCTGAAATAATTTATAACTATAACACTTAGTATTGATTTTCAATATATTTATAAACCATTTCCATACAGGTGTCATGAGATTACTTGCTGTAATCAATAACCAATAATATAATCCACTTCCCCAGATATAATTCCATTTTCCTCCATGCCAAAATCCGATCAAAAACCATGTAAAAAACATTCCCATATACATTGGAAGATTGAATTTTTTCTCGTAATCTTTTCCCCATTTCTTTTTACACCATTTTTTGAGTTTACGAAATAAATTACTTCTCAATAGCGGATAAAATACATATTCGCGCAGCCAAGCCCCTAATGTAATATGCCATCTGCGCCAAAATTCTTCTATGCTAGTAGAGTAAAATGGTGTGTCAAAATTTTCTGGTAAAGTTATGCCTAAACACTCTGAAATACCAATAACAATATCCATAGCTCCTGAAAAATCGGTATAGAGTTGAAATGTAAATGCTAAAGTTGCCAGTATAATGTACCATCCATCATAGACCTGATAATTACTATATACCATATTTACTATGATGCCTAATCGTTCTGACAGGACAAGTTTCTTAAAAAATCCCCAAATAATCCTTTCTATTCCCAATATAATACGCGAATAATCAAATCTTTTAGCGGTAAATAGCTCCTCTTTCATCTTATCATAACGCACAAAAGGTTCAGATGACAGTTGTGGAAAATATCCAGAAAAAAGCGTAAACCGTAAAAATCCTCTTTCCGGCTCATATTTTTTCCAATACACATCAGTCAGATAACCAATCAAAATCAATGCAAAATAAGAGATTCCAATCGGTGCTATGATATGGATATCAGGTATATTGAGCGGATGTCCTGCCATTTCACTGATTCCATTTGCTGTTCTTTTGAAGAAATTTAGATCCTTAAAAGCTATCAGTATGGCAGCATCTAAAATAATGGTTGTGATATAAGCAATTTTTTTCTCTCTCTGTTTTCCTGCCTTTTCAAAATTACTCACTAATATGGCTGTTCCCCAATTCATGAAACAGAAACATACAAAAACAAGAAATAATTTTAACCCTGACGCACGATAAAAATAGAATACACTGAACAGCAGCAAAACTGTCCATCGTAACTTTTTAGGAAATATATAGTATAAAATCAATACCATGAAAAAAAATGCTAAAAATTCAAATGATACAAGGGACATGGTCTATCCTCCATAATTAAATTAATTCGTTCTTCTGGAAAGAAAGATTTAGGATGTAGCCATTCATAAAGTCATCTTTCTTAGGTAAAAGATAATCAATAACAGGAATGACATCATCTGATAGTAGATTTCTATAGTATAGATTACTTTATACTGTTATTTCTCTAACCAACTTACTTATATCTCTTTCCATTTATAATTATTCATTTACTTTGTCCTCTCCGCAATAATCGATGCCATTTCCTCTACATTTTTCATTCCATTTACTTCTACCATCGTAAATCGAATATCAAACTCATCTTCTATCG
>CAJUHN010000033.1 GCA_910585935.1 uncultured Lachnospiraceae bacterium
CGATTAAGCCTATGAGAAGACAGAGCAAGGCAAAAACAGACCATGTATTAGGGATCAGCCACAGAGATTTGGTAGAATATACATATAAGAATGGAGAAACTCATAGAGGATATGTGACAGCTCTATATCCAAAACAGGAAGCTTTGAATTTTCAAAGTTCTAGAAAACATTGTAAAAAGGTGAATGCGAAAAAATGTAAGCTGCTATGGAAATATCAAAAGATTTATTGGTTAGAAAGTGAAACATAAACAGATTTGTATATGATGAAACACATTTCAAAAAGGAGGGAAAATAGATGGATTGGACGGCGGAACAAAAACAGGTCATTGAGGTCAGAAATAAAAATGTATTAGTTTCTGCTGCTGCTGGTTCAGGAAAAACAGCAGTATTAGTAGAACATATTATTTCGCTGATCACACAAAAAGAACCACGACCATTGGATATTGATGAGTTGTTAATTGTTACTTTCACAAATGCGGCAGCGGCGGAGATGAGAGAGAGAATCGGAGCAGCGATTGAAAAGGCAGTAGAAGCTGATCCAGAAAATGTTCATATGCAAAAACAGCAGACTTTAATCCATACAGCTCCTATCACTACGATTGATAGTTTTTGCTTAAAAATAGTCAGAGAACATTTTGATGTGTTAGATTTAGATCCAGCCTTCCGAATCGGAGATGAAGGGGAGAAGAAATTATTTAAGTCTGATGTGGTAAAAGAGTTGTTAGAGGATTATTATGCAGAGGGACAAGAAGAATTTTTTCGATTTGTAGAAGGATATTCCACTGGAAAATCAGATGCGGGAATTGAAGAGTTGATTTTAAGGCTATATGAGTTTTCGATGAGTAATCCAGATCCGGAGGAATGGCTTATGAACTGTCTAGAAGAGTATCAGGTGACAGAGCTTTTAGAATGGAATAAGACAAAGGCGATGGCTTTTTTAATGAATTATTTAAAGAAGATGGCAGAGGATATGAGAGAGAGAGCAAAACGTGCTATATCTATCATACAAAAGGGAGATGGACCTTATATGTATGAAGCGGCACTGCAGTCAGACCTTCTTTTTTTAGAAGATTTATGTAAAGCGGATACTTATGAAAACTTTGGACAGACATTAAAAGAAGTTTCTTTTGTGCGTTTGTCATCAAAAAGAGATGAAGATGTAGATGAAGGAAAGAAAGAACAAGTGAAACGAATTCGGGATTCCATAAAACAAGATATCAAAGATATTACCAAGCAATTTTATTTTCGCACGCCAGAACAGATGTTACAAGATATCATGTCTATCCGTAACAATGTGGGAATGTTAGTGGAACTGACGAAAGAATTTATAAAACGCTATCGAGAAAAAAAGAAAGAAAAAAATATTCTGGATTTTCATGATATTGAACATTTTGCATTGGAAATTTTGACACAAAAAAGAGAAGATGGACAAAGAGTGCCTTCTTCTGTCGCGGCGGAATATAGAGAGAGCTATCAAGAGATTATGATAGATGAATATCAAGACAGTAATTTAGTTCAGGAAGAGATTTTGACCAGCATATCCCGCATTTGGGAAGGAAATCCCAACATTTTTATGGTAGGAGATGTGAAACAAAGTATTTATAAATTTCGACTTGCCAGACCAGAGCTATTTATGAAAAAATATAAAGAATATTCAATAGATGGAGAAAAGGAACAGAGAATTGACTTGCATAAAAATTTCAGAAGCAGGGAAGAAGTGCTGAATAGTATTAATGATATTTTCTATCGGATTATGACACAAGATTTAGGGAAAATATCTTATACAAAAGAAGCAGCACTATATCCGGGAGCAGTTTTTGAACCTGATACCATGGTAGGAGGGCAAGATAGAAAAACAGAGTTATATGTGATTGAAAGGCAAACAGAAGATGGAGATGAGAATAAAGAAGATTATACTTCTATTGAATTAGAGGCGAAAGTGATTGCAAAGAGAATACGAGAATTGACAAAAGAAGGAACAGGTCTGCCTGTATGGGATAAGGAAAGAAAATGCTATCGAACGGCTCGATATGGAGATATTGTTATTTTACTTCGTGCCTTGAGTGGATTTACAGAGGGGATATTAAATGTTTTCTTGGAAGAAAATATTCCTGCTTATGCACAGTCACAGACAGGATATTTTACTACCATAGAAGTACAGACAGCTTTAAATATGCTGAAAATCATTGATAATCCCAGACAAGATATTCCACTAGCGGGAATTTTACGCTCTTCTATTGGTGGAATAAGCAGTGAAGAATTGGCATATTTAAAAGCCTTTTGTCCAGAGAAAGATATGTTAGACGCTGTGATGAAATATCAGCAGGAGGGAGAAAATGAAACGCTGAAACAAAAGCTGAATACTTTTTTTCAAATGTTAAAAGAACTCAGGGATATGGCTGCTTATACCAGTATCCATGATCTGTTAAATTATTTATTAAAGCGTACTGGATATGGAGATTTTGTCAAGGCTATGCCTGCAGGAAAACAAAGAAGTATGAATTTAGATATGCTGTTAGAAAAAGCAGTAGCATTTGAAAAGACAAGTTTTCGTGGATTATTTCATTTTATTCGCTATATCGAAAAGTTAGAAAAATATGATGTGGATTTTGGAGAGGCTTCTGTGATAGGAGAAAATGAAAATACGGTACGAATTATGAGTATTCATAAAAGCAAAGGATTAGAGTTTCCGATTGTATTTTTGGCAGGTATGGGAAAGCGTTTTAATCAGCAAGATGCAATAGAAAAAGTGGTCATTCATCCTGATTTAGGGATTGGCGGAGATTTTGTAGATTATGAGAAAAGAATCAAAACTATTACATTGACGAAAAAAATTTTACAAAAGAGTATTCGATTAGAAAATTTAGCAGAAGAACTCCGAATTTTATATGTAGCGATGACAAGAGCAAAGGAAAAACTCATTATGACAGGTACAGTCAGAAAAGCAGATGACAGCATGAAAAAATGGGAAGAGGCACGGCAGATAGAAGGAACATTATCATATTCTGCGCTTTGCAGTGCGAATAACTACTTTGATTGGGTGTGTTCTACTTATAAAGAAAGTTCTATCCGAAAAGAAGTCAGCAATCCGACGATTGTAGTAAGAGATGAGATGGTAAGACAAGATGTAGACAATAGGATAAAAGAAACCCTCCAAAATTGGAATACAGAAGTCACTTATCAAGAAGAAATAAAAAAACAAATAGAGGAAAGATTTTCTTATCAATATCCATATGAAATAGAAGCTGCTTTACATGGAAAAACTTCTGTATCAGAAGTCAAGAGAATGAGTCAAAAACTGCAGTTAGAGGAAGATGAGATAGGAGAAGTCATTTTGACACAAGAACCCATTGTTCCACGTTTTCTTTCAGAACAAAAAGAAGAAACAGGAGCAGAAAGAGGAACAGCTTATCATACAGCATTACAGTTTTTGCCACTTTGGGAAAGACCCAAAAAAGAAGAGGTAGAATCTTATAAAGAAGAACTCATAAAAGAGCAGAAATTATCCATAAAAGCGGCTTCGTATATTAATAATTATAAAATATTGGCATTTTTACGCTCTCCCCTTGCAAAGCGTATGAGAGAGGCACAAAAGGAAAATATGTTGTATCGAGAGCGCCAATTTGTGGTGGGAATTCCTGCAAAAGAATTGTATGAGAACTGTGAGAGTGAAGAACTCATTGTACTTCAGGGTATTATCGACGCATATTTTGAGGAAGAAGAGGAGATTGTGTTGATAGACTTTAAGACAGATTATGTGAAAGATGAAGAGGGAGAAGAGCTATTAAGAAAACGGTATCAGACACAATTTAACTGTTATAAAAAAGCATTGATGCAGATGACAGGAAAAAATGTGAAAGAGATGATTCTTTATTCCCTCAGCTTAGAAAAAGAGTTATATTTGGAATAATTTAAGAAAAAAGGGCTATACTCCTATTCAAGAACGTCGAAAGCGTTTCTCTTAGAGGGATAGGGCTTCCACAAGATGAGTGTATTATTCATTATCTATAGATATGAAAGTCTTATCCATGAAGAAGAGAAAATTTTGTAAAAGGGAGTATTTGATATGCCAAAAAAGGAAAAGAAAATAGATTTAGAGAATTTGACACCAGAAGAGAGTTTAAAATTAGAGATAGCAGAAGAATTAGGACTTTTAGATAAAGTGCTAAAAGGGGGATGGAAAAATTTATCTGCTAAGGAAACAGGACGTATAGGAGGATTGGTGAGCAAAAAGAAAAAGGAATTAAAAGAACAGATGCTTAAGTCAGATGCCAATAGTTGACATTTTAAAAAAGCGATTTTATAATGATAGCATAGAAAAAACATGGAGGATAAAAAATGCTGGAGTTACAGAACGTATCTTTTGAAGTAGAGGGAGAGCAAGAGAAAAAGGAAATATTAAAAGATGTTAGTTTAGTGATAGAAGATAAGAAATTTATTACGATCACAGGACCAAACGGCGGTGGAAAATCTACATTGGCAAAAGTCATCGCTGGGATTGAAAAGCCTACCAGTGGAAGAATTTTACTAGATGGTGTGGATATTACAGAGATGGGGATCACAGAAAGGGCGAAAGAAGGGATTAGTTTCGCTTTTCAGCAGCCAGTGAGATTTAAAGGGATTACAGTAAAGGATTTATTGATCTTAGCGGCAGGAAAGGAAACTACGATAAAAGAAGCCTGTGATTATTTATCAGAAGTGGGGCTTTGTGCGAGAGATTATATTAACCGTGAAGTGGATAGCAGTTTATCTGGAGGAGAGTTAAAAAGAATTGAGATCGCAACGGTCATCGCGAGGGATACGAAATTATCACTTTTTGATGAACCAGAAGCAGGGATTGATTTATGGAGTTTTAATAATTTAATCCGTGTATTTGAGAAGATGCAACAGGCGAAGGAAAGGTCTATTTTAATTATTTCCCATCAGGAGAGAATCTTGAATATTGCAGATAAGATTGTGGTAATCGCAGATGGAAGGATAAAAAAAGAAGGAAGTAAAGAAGAAATATTGCCAGATTTATTAAAGGATACTATGAACTGTAAGTTTTTTAAGGGAGATAAATAGAGGGGGTTTACATGTAATTATAGAAGGGGCGCTTAAGGCAAGGGACTATTCCAACGAAGCCGCGCTCTCGCTCCGTTCCAGACGTAGCGGGCACTAAATTCGCAAATCCCGCTTCTTGCGGGTTTGCTTATTAAGTGCCGACGTCTTCCAAGGGGCTTCTTTTGGAATAGTCCCTTGCCTTAAGCTAGTTTGTGATATAGGCTGGATTGTAAGGTTTGATGTGAGGCTTTTTGGGGAGTTAGGCTAAAAATAGAAAGATTATTAGAGGTTGAGTAAAAAAATTGAGAGAGGAGAAAGTTATCAGGTTATAAAAATGAGAAAAATAATCTGGTAACAGGGAATGAGATGGATGAAATACAAAAGAATTTGTTAGAACAGATAGCAGGTCTTCACCAAGTTCCTCAAGGTGCATATAATATCCGTGCAAATGGAGAGAGTATAGAGCGCAATACTACAGCGCATATTGATATAGTGACAAAAACAGATAAATCTGGAATTGATATTATTATAAAACCGGGAACGAAAAAGGAAAGTGTTCATATTCCTGTATTGTTGAGTCAGGCAGGATTGACAGAAATGGTTTATAATGATTTTTATATTGGAGAAGACTGTGATGTTACGATTGTAGCAGGATGTGGAATCCATAATGGAGGAGATAAGAAATCACAACATGATGGAATTCACAGTTTTTTTGTAGGAAAAAATTCTAAAGTCCGTTATGTGGAAAAGCATTATGGCTCAGGAGATGGAACAGGAGAGAGAATTATGAATCCTTCTACTATCATAGAGTTAGAAGAAAACAGCTATATGGAAATGGAAACGGTTCAGATAAAAGGTGTAGATTCTACAAAGAGAAGTACAAAGGCGAAATTAAAGGACAATAGTACATTAGTGATTAAAGAAAAGATTATGACTCATGGGAAACAGTTTGCTGAAACAAGTTTTGATGTGGATTTAGATGGAGAAGGTTGTGGTACAAATGTGATTTCAAGATCTGTGGCGAAAGATGATTCTAGACAGATATTTTATGCAAAAATTAATGGAAATAATCAATGTCATGGTCATTCAGAATGTGATGCGATTATCATGGATAACGCCAAAATCAGCGCGATTCCAGAGATTACAGCCAACCACTTAGAGGCGAGCTTGATACATGAGGCAGCGATTGGAAAAATTGCAGGAGAGCAGATTATGAAGCTGATGACATTAGGGCTTACCGAAGCAGAAGCAGAAGCACAAATCATCAATGGATTTTTAAAATAAAGTTTTAACCTCATCAAGGAAGTCCCCCGCTTCTAAGCCGCCAAGGCGAAAGCGGTGGGTTGGGACTTCCTTGTTTCCGTGGGAGTGCAGACTCCCACGGAAAAGCTGCGATAGCAGCTATGAGGTTATGAGCAAGTAGCGAAGCGGATTGCGAATATCCGATTTGACTAGGTAAATTCTTTGATTTTTTATAGAAAGCGGTGTAAAACATTGATGTATCAAGGCTTTACATCGCTTTCTGTTTATTTCTTATTTTCTCAAAATATCTTCACGCTATTTTGGTTTATGATTTATCATTTATAATCTATTTCCAGACCACATTTATTTTACTTTCATCATACAGATAGATCCAATGGTAAATCTGAAATGTCTTTCAGCCTTTTCCCATACACCAGTGTTTCCAATATTTCTATGGCATCTTCCGAACCAACTTCTTTTACCGCCTGCATTAATTCATAAAGTGCAAAATGATATACACAATCAATATCTCCAGTTCCAAGTGCTAAAGATGCTAAACGATTTGGCATCGGTTCGGCTGTTACTACAACAATATGTGGAAGATGTCCCTTTCTATTACGAATTAAATTTAAGGCTTCTGTCCGGCTATTTTGTGCTCGGTCACTTCTCATTGTAAATTTCACTGATACACTGGCATGAAGCAAAGGTTTTCCGCCATTACATTTTCTTATATCTGCCATTTTACCTATACTATCGTCTACAATACGTTGTACAGCATTAATTTCTTCATCTTTATAAAGGTCACGATAAATCACTACATCTGGAGTCACAAGATAATCATTCCCTAATGCGGCAGCTAATTGTGCGTTTTCTGCTGTTAATGCACTTAAATATGCTAAATGCTCATATTGTTCAAAATCACTTGTTTTTAACCGATTATTGTTACCTAACTGCAACACTGACCATTGACCAAGGCGAAGGTTTTGAAGAAATGGAAATGTTTCCTTCAAAAATTCCATAGTCAATAACTCGAACTGCTTTCCAAGGGTTTGTCCAGAAATTTTATCAATAATATTAGCTTTATGATGGTATTTATCTACTAGAATATCAACAATTTTTTTGGATATAGCTTTTGAACCTCGGCTACTGGTATCTGCATTTGACACTACACCTGTGCTAGTCAACGTTAATGTATTTGTTTCAAATAATCGCTTGTGAAAATGGAATCTCGCATCTGCTATTAGTACATTCATATTCTAGACACTCCTTTATCTTTTCTCCTACTGCCTGTGCAACTGGAGGTGGAAACGCATTTCCAATCATACGACATGCAATGGTTTTCTTTTTCCCAAAAGTCCATGTATCTGGAAATCCTTGTATTCTCGCCATCATTCGGCTTGTCAAGCGAGGGAATCCTTTAAATTCCTGTTCTGGCGCTGTATTAGCCACTCCCCGACCATCTACTCCTAATTCTGCCCAAGCATTCCTTGCCCTTACTGGTCCAAGATCTGGACCACCATGCTTTTTAGAACCACCAACTAAAGTTGGAGCAATTTTATTTGCATTTTTTGCCCAGTTCTTTGCTCCTTCCCACTTATTTTCTGCCATTAAATCATATAATATTTTTCCAACTGTAGGTGCTTTTTCTTTCCTCGTTTCAGGGTAAAAAAAGATACCATGTTCATCTTTTCTTATACCCACAATCACAACTCGAGGTCTAAGCTGAGGAACTCCATAATCTGATGCATTTAACAATTTAATTTGTGTATTATATCCTAATTGCTCAATAGATTTTAAAATATATCTCCGATATTCTTCAAAGCTCGAATCTAGAAATCCTCTCACATTTTCTAACATAACAGCTCTTGGTCTAATTTCTTTGATCAGCCGAAGTGCTTCTGGAAATAAATCACGTTCATCTTTCTCTCCTAATTGTTTACCAGCAACTGAAAAAGGAGGACATGGAACTCCACCAGCTAATAAATCTATTCCACGATAAGGATTTCCATCAAAATCATGAAGATCCATACAAATTACATTCCATTCAGGACGGTTTAATTTTAAAGTTTTACAGTATTCAAGTTCATATTCAATAAGTGCAACATGAACAAATCCAGCCAAGGCGAGTCCGAGAGCTTGCCCACCAGCTCCCGCACAAATTTCAACACAAGTTAATGGTTTTTGCACAAACAGCCTTCCTTTCTTTCCTAGTAAAATTTGTTATTAACTTATACCAATATATCATATATTCCAATATCCTTCAAGATAACCTCATCAAAAATGAGTAAAATCGAACATATTTTTGTTTTTAATCTTTATTTTCCAAAATTTAATGCTTTATCATCAACCTCTGTTCTCTTAATACCTGATCCCTCTTTTTTACTATTGTGAACCTCTCTTTTCAAACAGTAGAATAGTCTACAATCTAGCGGAGGCGGGGAGGTATTCCATAAGAAGCCCATTGGAAGACGTTGGCACTTAATAAGCAAACCCGCAAGAAGCGGGATTTGCGAATTTAGTGTCCGTTACGTCTGGAACGGAGTGAAAGCGCGGCTTCGTTGGAATACCTCCCCGCCTCCGCGACCCTTTGATTTTAAAGTAAACTGAATCATAACAAACATCTTAATATTTCTTGACATCACAGAAAGCATATGCTATATTGACTGTATTAATAATAATGATACAGTTAGTATATATAATACAGAAGGGAGGGAAACTATGATTGTGATCGATTATCGGGATAAAAGACCGATTTATGAACAAGTAGAAGAAAAATTGAGCAAATTGGTTGTACAAGGAGTTTTAGAAACGGATAGTAAATTACCCTCTGTAAGAGCATTAGCGATAGAATTGTCCATTAATCCAAATACGATACAAAGAGCATATACCCAACTAGAGGAAAAAGGATATATTTATACAATAAAGGGAAAAGGAAATTATGTTTCACCCAAAAACGATTGGATAGAGGAAAGAAAAAAAATGATTTTGGAGGAAATGAGAAAAGTGGTGAATATGGCAAAGGCAGTTGGGATAGAGAAAGAGGAATTTATAGGAAGAGTAGAAGAGGTTTATAGGGAGGAAATGACATGATTGAAGCGACGAATGTGAGTAAAACCTTTGGAAATATAAAAGCAGTAGATAAAGTTTCTGCAGTGATTGAAGAGGGAGCAGTATTTGGATTGATTGGAACAAACGGAGCAGGAAAAAGTACATTTCTTAGAATGATAGCGGGGATTTTAAAGGCAGAAGAAGGAAAAATATTAGTAGATGAAGAACCAATATTTGAAAATGAAATGGCAAAACATAAATTATTCTATATTTCAGATGAACAATTTTTCTTTCCAAGTGCGACGCCATTAGATATGAAACGATTTTACCAAACGATTTATCCAGAATTTGATGGAATGAGATTTCTGCAGATGTTAGAGAAATTTGAGCTGAGTGGCAGCAGAAAAATTAATAGTTTTTCAAAAGGAATGAAAAAACAAATTTCTATTTTATTGGGTATTTGCTCTCATACTCCTTATTTATTATGTGATGAAACCTTTGATGGATTAGATCCTGTGATGCGTCAGGCTGTGAAAAGTATTTTTGTAAAAGAGATGGAAGAGAGAAGTTTTACTCCTATTATCGCTTCTCATAATCTAAGAGAATTAGAAGATATCTGTGACCATATAGGGCTGCTACATAAGGGTGGCATTTTACTATCCAAGGATTTAGAGGATATGAAGCTAAATATTCACAAACTACAGTGTGTATTTCAAACAGAAGAGGCTCTTCCCTATTTGAGAAAAGTATTAGAGATATTACAGGAAGAACAGAGAGGCTCTTTAGTTACTATTACGGTCAGAGGGAAAAGAGAGTATATTGAACAGATGATAATCGCTAGAAAACCCATTTTTTATGAACTTTTACCACTGTCTTTGGAGGAAATTTTTATCAGTGAAACGGAGGTAGTAGGATATGACATCAAAAGTTTCATTCTTTAATCTAATAAAAGAAAATTTAAAACAGAGGATAGGGACTATCGCATTTTCTATTTTATGCTGTTTTATTTCTTGGCCTCTGTTATTACTAATCATGTTAGAGAATACTAAAAGTTATTTGATAGAAAATTATGATTATCAAACGTTTTTTTATGAATTTTTTTATAGAAATCCTACGAATATTATAATTGTGTCAATTTTGGCTGTGATTTGTGGAATGGGAGGATTTTTCTATTTATTTTCTAAAAAACAAGTGGATTTTTACCATAGCCTTCCAGTGAAAAGAGAAAAATTATTTCTGGTTTCTTATTTAAATGGTATTTTTATTTATTTTATTCCTTATGTGATATGTGCTGGAATTTCCTTTGTAATTAGTATAAGTTATATCGGATTTTCAGGAGAAGTTTTAAAAGGTTTTTTGATGAATTTATTTATTACTGGTATTTTCTTTCTTTTTTTATATGAGATAGTGATATTGGCAGTGATTTTGACTGGAAATAAACTCTCTTGTTTTCTTATGTTAGGTACTTTATGTTTTTATATGATAGCGACAAAGGGGATTTGTATAGGATATCATGATATATTCTTTGACACTTTTTATTATAATGGTAATTTATTGGCAGAAAATAGATTGACTTCTCCTGTTATAGCGATACTTTATGGAACAATATATTGGTTTAATGGTGTCTATGACGAATTTTCTGGAATCGATAGACCTATGATGATGTTTCTATTACAATGTTTGGGCTTTGCTATATTTTATGGAATATTGAATGTTTGGCTATTTAAAAAGCGTCCCTCTGAGGCAGCAGGAAGATCTATCGCTTTTCCAATGATACAAGATATTTATAGAATTTTATTAGAGATACCTTTTGCTCTTGGATGTGGAATATTCTTTTGCTGTATCACCATTAGAAACAATACCGCATGGCTTTTATTTGGGATATTATTTGGTCTATTAGTTTCTCATTTTTTACTAGAATCATTATTTCATATGGATGTCAAGAAAGCTCTTTCTCATAAATTACAGTTAGTAATTACAGGTGGATTACTATGTCTATTAGCTGTTTCTATGCGGTATGATTGGTGGAGATATGATGCGTACTTGCCGAAGGAAAATAAAATAAAATCAATGGCAATTTCGATCAATGGTATGATAGAAACGGATATCGTTTATTATTTGGAGGATACCAAGGAATATAGTTATTCAGATCAATATATATTAGAAAATATGGATATTATAGATTATGAACCAATCTATGAGATCGCAAAAAAAGCAGTGGAAGCACAAAATCAGAAAGAGCGTGAAGAAGGCACATATACTTGGTGTAAGATAAAATATAGTCTTACAAATGGAAAAGATGTTTACCGTGAGTATTATATCAAAAGAGAAGATGATTTATTAACACAGATCATAAATAAACCAGAATATAAGAATAACGTATATCAGATTTTAACACTGAAAGATGAATATATAGATGAACTTTGGGTGGAGAACATAGAAACAGAAAAATCACTTCTTTTAGAGAAAGAAGATATTGCACAGTTTTTATCTATATATCGAGAAGAATTAAATGGACTGAATTTTGAAGAAATCAAACAAACCTATCCCACGGCAGAGATAAGTTTTCGTTATAAAAATGGTCGAATCAGAGGATATCAGATTTATCCATCTTTTACGGAAACTAGAAAATATTTAAAAGATTTAGGATTTGAAACGAAAGATAATCCGGGGAGCTTTGATTCAGAAGGAATAGAAAGTATAACAGTAAAGGTAGAAAAATGGATATATGAGGAAGAAGCATCATATGAAAAAGTAGATATGGGATATGATGAGAATGTTTTTATAAAAGAGTATACCGATATAGAACAAATAAAGGAATTATGTGAGAATTTACAGGTATTAGAATATTACTATAAATACCATAATATTTTTTTAAAGGGAGTTAAAAATGATTACATTTATGTAATAGGAAAAAAGAGGATGAAAGATGGAAGTTTAGAACAGATTGAGGGATATTATTTAAAAGAACAAATCCCTAACTTAATAAAAGAGGATTTCAAAATAAAAGAATAGAAAATAAAAAGAGAAAAAAGGGACGGTGATAAATTTGTCAGTCCCTTTTTTCGTTTAAAATGTATAAAAAGAAAAGATATTTTAAGAGGTTTCTAAAGGTTGTATTATGTAATCTATTTTGATTTTTCGATTTCCAATTTTTTTATCATACTGGTTTAATATATTTTTTATTATGATGAATGTCGTATCATAAGAATCACAAGGAAGCATTAGCAGAAATTGCGAGATGCTATATCTGGTATAAATATCACTAGGACGAAGTGTTTTAGGGGTTATTTCTTGTAATCTCTTTATATAATGTCTTTAACTGTTCAGAAGGAGTGTTTGCAAATTTAGAAAGAAACAATCCTGTTGTAGTAGAATATTGTTTTAGTGCGGCATCTAAATTACCAGATAGATATAATGCACGGATTAAATGATAATGGAAGTCTTCCATATAGGGATCAATCGTGAGTGCCTGCCAACAAATATTAGCTGTTTCTGCATATCGTTCCTTTTCCATAAGCATATTAATAGTTTCTATCGCTATCTTTAGATAGAGGTTGTGATAATAAGCGCAGATAGGGGCACTCCATGTTTCATGATTCATTTTTGGAAGAAAAGTTCCTTTAAATGTTGTTATTGCTTTTCGATATTTTTCTAATCGTTTTTCTTTGCTGTCAGAATAAAGACCTTCTTTATAATAATTTTCAAACACATCTACATCAAATACACAAGAAAGTGAATTATTCCAAATATAAGAGTTAGGCTTTTGCAAAATGAACTCTGCTGGATAATCTAGTTCTTTTAATAAAGTTCTCAAGCGATGCATGAGAGTTTTTAAAGCACCATTAGGATTAGAACTTTGTCCATCTTTCCATAATAAATGAATGAGTTCTGTATGAGAAATTTTTCTATTCCGATAAGTGATTAAATAGGAAAGAAGATTCCAAAGTTTTTGAGAATGATTATTTTGAACACTGATTGTTTTATCCTTGACCGTGATGGAAAATTCTCCTAACATATGAACATAAATGGTTGGTAAGTTATCACTCATCTTAATAGCCCCCATTTCTTAATACAACAAAATTTCTATATTTGGATTTTGACGGAAATTTTACTACTTGTTTAAAAGTATACAAGATGAAATAGTATGCGTCAAGATAATTAGAAAAAGAGTTTTAGGTTAGTTATTGTTATAGTTTGATTCGGTTTAGTTTAGAGGTGAAAGGGGGCGCTACGGCAAGGAAGTATTCCAGCGAAGCCGCGCTTTCGCTCCGTTCCAGACGTAGCGGTACTAAGCGCACAGCCCTTTTGGGCTGTTTGCTAAGTGCCGACGTCTTCCAAGGGGCTTCTTATGGAATATTTCCTTGCCTCCGCTCGGTTGTTGGCTGCTCCAGTTTTGGAAAAGAAAGTTTCATGATAGTGATAGAATAAAAGGACTAAAAGGAGGATATTTGTTTTATGGGAGGAGTAGGTTTAGTTTTTGGGAGGAAAAAGATTTTAAGGTATATTTTGTTTAAAGAGGGCATAGAATCGAGAAAGAATAATAGTGAGGATTATGCATTTTTATGAAACAGAGAGTAACTAAAATGGCAATATCTCCAAGTTCTTCTGGAAAATTAAAGGTATTTGTGACTTCTAGAAATGGAAATCGTCCGATACAAAATGCGTTAGTCAGCATTTCTTATACAGGTGAACCTAATAATGTGATAGAACAGTTACGAACAAATAATTCTGGACAGACAGAAGAAATCACTTTAGCAGCACCACCGATAGAATATAGTATGAAGCCAGGAATTGAACAGCCATATTCTGAATATACCATACAAGTGAGTGCAGAAGGATATGAGCCAGTTGATATTTCAGGGACAGAAATTCTGCCGCAGACTGATGCTTTACAAGAGGTGCAATTAAGCCCTATTACGCCAACAGGACAGGGAACAAACATTGTAATTCCTGCGCATACTTTATATGGAAACTATCCCCCTAAAATCGCAGAAGCGGAAATTAAACCAGTAGGAGAGCCGGGGGAAATTGTACTCAGTCAAGTAGTAGTACCAGAAATTGTGGTGGTGCATGATGGTGTGCCCAGTGACCCTACAGCACAAAATTATTATATTTCTTATCGAGATTATGTGAAAAATGTAGCTTCCAGTGAAATTTATGCTACTTGGCCAGAATCTACGATAACAGCAAATGTATTGGCGATTATGTCATTTACATTAAATCGTGTCTATACAGAGTGGTATCGAAACCAAGGATATGATTTCACGATTACTTCTTCCACCGCATTTGACCATAAATGGATTTATGGAAGAAATATATTTGATAGTATTTCTTTAATTGTGGATGAAATCTTTGATCAATATTTAGCAAGACCAGATGTAAAGCAGCCGATTTTAACACAATATTGCGATGGAAGAAAAACTACCTGCCCGAATTGGATGACCAGATAGTAAAAGGGTATTTATTTTACCGTGAATTTACCTTTTAATAGTTCACTTGCAGCATTGTCTGCGATAATTACTTCAAATTCTCCGGGTTCTATCACCCATTTATAATCTTTTGTCAAAGTGCGCATCGCTTCAAAGCCTAATTCTAGAGAAATTCTTTTTGTTTCTTTTGGAGAAATTCCTATCTTTTGGAAAGCTTTTAACTCTTTTATTGGTTTTACCACAGAACTAAAACAATCATTAACATAGACTTGTGCGACTTCTTCTCCATATCGATCTCCTGTATTTGTGATATCAAAGGAAACGGTTATGGTTTCATTTGGAGCAATGCTTTCGGCTGATAGTGTCAGATTGGAATATGAAAAGGAAGTATAACTCAGTCCATAACCAAAAGGATAAAGAGGATTCCAATCCATCTCTACATAACGCTTTCCGCCAGCAGGTTTTCGGCTGTAATGGCAAGGAATCTGTCCTACTGTTTTCGGATAGGAGAGAGCGAGCCGCCCAGAAGGGTTGATATCGCCAAATAAAATTTCTGTGATAGCACGAGCTCCTAATACACCAGGGAATCCAGCCTGTAAGATAGCAGGAATGTTTTCTTGCTCCCAAACGGCAGAAATACTGCGACCAGTATAAAGAATTAAAACAATAGGTGTGCCAGTAGCATGAAGTTGTTTTAAAAGAGGGAGTTGATCGCCGGGGAGATTTAAACTGGTTCTGTCGAAATTTTCACCACTTGTTTCATCGGAATCTCCCATCGCTACAATAGCGATATCTGCCTGTTTTACCAGTTGGATTGTTTCTTCTCTGTTTTCCTGTCCATGATCATAACCAAAAATAACACGTGCTCCTCTGGAATCATTGAGAAATTCGATACAGAGAAGATACTCTTTTTCCGCTTCAAATAAAAAATCTACCATTTGATTCGCATCATTTTCTTTCCAACCATCTATTACTAAATGGTTATCAATAAAAAGGCGCATACTGTCGGTGCTGCTCAGACCGATTCTTCCTGAAAAAGTCTGAGGAACTTTCATCTTTCCGATCCATCTCACACAGAAACAATTATTATCAACGCAATCATCTGGTTTAGAGAAAATCCAATTAAAATTGATTTGAGGATCTACTCTGACTAGAGCTGGAGAGCCAGAAAAATCATGGTTATTAAAGTATTGTGCTGTGAATCCAGAGCCGTCAGGGAAAAAGTTTTGATTTTCTAATGAGATAGGAGTAATCCAATCACTAGGAGTAGGCTTTATCTCAGAAGCTAAAATGTCACAGCCTTTCGCATAAGTTACCTTTGTATCAGGAGAAACTTTTTTCTGTATTTCTTCTAATAAGGTGACAGGAGTAAATCCTTGAGGTTTTACGGTATAATCCCCTAATACTGCCTGGTTCGCATGAGGTCCGATAACAGCAATATGTTTTATGTCTTTGGAAAGGGGAAGCAGATTATTTTTATTTTTTAACAGGCAGATTCCTTTTCTCGCGATTTGAAGGGCGGTCTGTTTATGACTTTCGCAACGAGTGACTTTCTCCTGTAAACTCTCATCAACAAAAGGGTTATCAAAAAGACCTAACATATATTTTACTCGAAGCACACGGCGGACAGAAAGGTCTAAATCTTCCATAGAAAGCCGTTTTTCTTCTAATAATTCTTTATAATATTTTCTGAAATCTTCATGAGAAAAATCAAATAATTGTACATCTACCCCCGCTTTTACTGCTTTTTCTAAAGCTTCTTGTCTGGTAGCAGCAGTATAATGTGCAGTATGTAACATAGCGATAGCGAGCATATCACAGCGGACAAATCCTAGCATATGCCATGTTTCTCTTAACATCTGTGTTAGCAAATCATGATCAGACACAACAGGAATCCCATCAATAGAATTATAAGAACACATAGTATTAGTCGCTTTTCCCTCTACAAAAGCCTTTTCAAAAACAGGCATGGCATCTTGATAAACATCATGGCGTCCCATAGTAGAAGGAGCGCAATTTAATCCTCCTACAGGGTTGCCATAGCCAACAAAGTGTTTTAATTCTGCAGCGACTGTATCAGGGCGGGATAAGTCATCTAACTGCATTCCTTTTACCACCTGAACTCCCATTTCAGAACTTAAGTAAGTATCTTCTCCGAAACTTTCTTCGGTTCTTCCAAAACGGGGATCTCTGGCTAAATCCAGAACAGGATTCCAAGTTTCATGGATTCCGCGCGCTCGTGCTTCTGTAGCAATACCTCGCCCCATATCATAGGCTAATTGAGGTTCAAAGGTTTGTGCTAATAACATCTGTTGAGGATAGATAGTGCATCCCGGACGAAATAATCCATGCAGAGCTTCTTCATGAAAAAAAAAGGGGATTTTTAAACGTGTGTGTTCTAAGGCATAATGTTGTAAAATATTATGTGTTTTTGCATCTCCAGAACGTGAAGATAAGTGTTCTTTACAATAAGAACGCTCTGGCTCTGGAATTTTAGACCAGTCAATAGACATGATATCAGGGTCAATTTCATTAAATTTTTCTTCTAATGTCATCTCGGATAGAAGAGTATCGATTTTTGCTTCTATTTCTTCTGAATTCATTTGCATTGATATGTCCTCCTTTTAAATTTTTTAAAATTTTAAATTTAAAATATTTTATGATATATAGTAGTATAGTCTATCAGATTTTTATATACAAGAGGAAATCGTTATTTTAAATCATTTCTGCAAAAAAGATTTTTATTTTAAATTCATTTTTATCAAAGACAATTTTATCGATGATACTTCTGAGCGCATGGTTTTTTACTGCGACTTCTATTCTATCATTTTCTAATATATACGTCACATTTTTTACCTTAACATCAGAAATAGAAACCTCTGGTTTACTATCTTCTGATAAAAATTTTTTCTGCCTTTCTGAAAGCAAAGCTTTTTCTGCCTGAATCGCTTTTTTATTTTCCTGATATTCGTCTATGCTGTCAATTCCATTTATATAGGCAGTTTTTATGCGCATTTCTTTTTGAATAAGTTTTTCTAATTGTGCTTGAATCAGAGAACTTTCCTTTTGACTGCATGAGGTGAAGTTTTTTGAAATGTATTCATATTCCATATCAAAATGATCCAATAAGATATGCAGATGATAGAGAAGCACAGGAATAAGATTTTTACCGGAAATATAATGAGAAACAGAACATTTTCCCTTTAGATAACCATAACATTGAAGATAATACATTTTCTGTTTTTCTTTTGTTCTATAATGAGAAGAAACCGCGAGAGTGCGACCACAGGCAGAACATTTGATTAATCCGCTGAGATAATGCTTATAACAGATAGCAGGATATTTTTTTGAGTTTCGTTCTTTTTGTATGCGTGTTTGAGCGAGAGAGAATAATTCTTCTGATATAATAGAGGGGTGCTTGCCTTGCTCTATAATCCATTCCGAAGAGGGTTTCTCTTGATTTGTCTGTTTCCGTACTCGATTCCAACGTATTTTTCCGATATAAACAGGATTTTGAAGAATATATTGGACTCCTCTAGATTCAAAATCTTTTCCACATTTTGTTTTTAAACCGAGTTGATTTAGTTCTTTGGCTATTTCTAAAGTTCCCTTTTTCTCTATACAAAATTTTTCAAAAATAAGCTGTATGATTTGAGATTCTAAAGAATTGATTTGTAATGTAGAGTGAGAGTGAGGGATATCATAACCAAGGGGAGAACCAGATTGATAATTTCCGCGCAGAGCATTTTCCTTCATACCACGCAATACCTCCTGAGAAAGATTAACAGAATAATATTCGTCCATCCACTCAATGATTCTCTCAATTAATGTCCCATAAGGACCATCTGCTAATGGTTCTGAAATGCTGATAACAGAAATGCCATCTCTAGCGAGCATATTTTTATAGACAATACTTTCTTCCTGATTTCTGGCGAATCTGCTATATTTCCATACTAGAATAACATCAAATGGTTTCATAGGGGATTTGGCTATCGCGATCATTTGTTGAAAAACAGAACGTCTTTTTGCAGTTTTTCCAGATACGCCCCCATCTTCCATAAAAATATTTTCCTCTGACAAAGACATATCATGTTTTTTGGCATATTCTAAAAGCAGTTTTTTTTGAGACGCAGGGGATAATTCTTCTTGTTTATCTGTAGATACTCTTATATAACAAGCAGCCGTTTTTATAAACATCATCTCTTTTTTTCGTTATTTTATTTAATATATGTATAGAAAAGAAAAATAAGAAGTTGAGATAAGGGGCAAGTCTTTCTGCATAAATATAGATAGGGAATTGTGAAAGTGAAAAGGGGGACGCTCCGGCAAGGAAGTATTCCAGCGAAGCCGCGCTCTCGCTCTTTCCAGACGTAGTGGTACTAAATTCGCCGTTTCGCTTCTTGCGAAACAGCTTATTAAGTACCAACGTCTTCCAAAGGGCTTCTTATGGAATACTTCCTTGCCTCCGCTAGTTGGCTGGCTGTTCTACTTTTTGAAAAATGAAACTTGTGATAAGCTATGAAGTTTCTGTGAGGAGATGCAGGAAATAGATATTTGGAAGGGTTCGTATTTTTATGGGTTCTGGAGTTTCGCAAACGCCTAATAACTTATGAAATTGAAGGGAGGGGATATGTGGAAAGATATTTCAGGAAAAGAGGGATTGATATGGGAAATTATTATCTAATAGGGAAAAATAAGGAGAGAGAATGGAACTTCAATGTGAAATTTTTTTTATTGTGGACGGCAAAGAAATAGCGAAGGATACACTCACGCCAGAAGAACAAAGAAAAATACAAAAAAAATTAAAGGATAAATTTATGAGAGAGTGTGGCTATCAACCCATAAAACAAAAATAAAAATTCAAAACAAAGAAAAAAAGGCTCTCTTTAAAATGGATAAGTAAAAGAATAAAACTTGTAAACAAGAGAGCCTAAATGAGATATGATACGTTCATTTATAAACTATAAATCAGCTCCATGATCGATGACAATAATCTGACCTGTAACAGCAGAAGATTCATCGCTGGCTAAGAATAAAATAGCATTTGCTACTTCTTCAGGCATACAAGGAGGAAGAGATAAATCAGCATGTTTTGCCATACTTCCCATCATATCAGGATCTAAATTTTCTCTTTTCATATTTGCTGTCATAGGAGTGACTACTGTTCCGGGACAAAGTGCATTACAGCGAACACCAATAGAAGCTCCTCTCATAGCGATATTTTTGGTAAGACCGATCATCGCAGCTTTAGAAGTAGCATAAGCAGCCCCACCACAGCCATAATAACCAGCCACACTCGCTACATTAACAATACAGCCGCTTTTTTTCTCCATAAAAATTTTAGAAGCTTCTCTTGCCATATAAAGAGTTCCTTTTGTATTGATATTAATTAAAGAATCGATGGTTTCATCAGAAATTTTTTCAATCGCTTTAATATCATTATCTACAATACCAGCATTATTTACTAGAATATCTACCGTACCAAATTGTGCGATTGCCTTTTCCACAACAGTTTTACATTGTTCTGAATCAGAAATATCACAAGAAACAGCTAATACTTCTCCACCCGCTTTTTTGATCTCATCTGCAATTTCTTCTAACTGTGCTGTTCTTCTAGCAGAGATTACAACCTTTGCGCCTTCTTTTGCAAAGAGTTTAGCAGCACATGCTCCGATTCCAGAATTACCACCTGTAATAATCGCCACTTTGTTTTCTAAACGTCCCATAAAATATCCTCCTTTATTTTTTTATCATTTATCTGTTATTTTAGCACAAAACAGATTTTCTCACAAGATAAAAGAGTAAAAAAGGGAAAAGTTACTTTTGAACATTTTGAGCGAAGGTTCGCACGGCAAGGAACATTCGCTCAAAATGTTCATCTGATTTTTTATTATACCTAACAGCAACTTGGATGACCCAGTGGGGTTCAAAAAGTTTAGGAGATCAAGGATATTCTCCGATAGAAATTATAAGACATTTCTATGGTTCGGATATGTATGTAAATGCAGCGGAACAGATTTCTGGAATACCTTCTTCTTGGCCGGGATATAATTTGAGTGTAGGCTCTAGTGGTGCAAAGGTAAGACAGTTACAAGAACAATTAGATACGATTGCAGAAGTATATACGATTATCCCTAGAATTGCGGCTGATGGAATTTTTGGAGAACGCACACGAGAAGCAGTACAGCAATTTCAGTCTACTTTTGGACTCCCACAGACAGGGGTAGTAGATTTTAGAACATGGTATAAAATTTCACAAATTTATGTAGCAATAAGCAGAATAGCAGAATTAGCATAAAAAGTAGCCATCACAAAATAAAATTTGTAAACATTATTTTGTGATGGTCATAAAAAATAGAGAAAGTACAAACAAGAACAAGGAAAGTTAGGAATAAAATTAGAAAGATTTTCATAAATTTGAATAAAAAGTCCATCGGGGGCTTTATGAAGAAAGAAGATTATTTATCAATCGCTTTTATTTTAGGAGAGTGTTTGGTTTTTTGCGTGTTAGTATTTTCTTTTATCTGGCAGAAAAATCAGACATTTTTTCTCTATGAAACACAAGAACCAGAGAAAAAATACATAAAATGGGTGGATTTCAATGTATCTTATGAAGCTCTCGACCAAGCATTTCATTATGATATTGATACATGGGGACAAAAAGTGCATCTTAATTGGATAGAGCTTTTAGCTTATTTAGCAGCAAGAAATGGAGGAGATTTTTCTAAAAGTGTGGAAAAAGAAATGAAAGCTGTAGCAGAAAAGTTATTGAACGAAGAAACAACAATAGAAGAATTGACCAAAGACTTGAAATATTATGATTATTATTATGAAGCCTATGAAGCTGTATTAGGAGGGTTAGTAGGAGAATATGAAATACAGGAAAAGGCAGAAAATTCAGAGGAATTGATTTGGGTAAAAAAATATGGATTAAAGGGATATTCTCCAATTGCGAAAGGATTTGAATACAGCGACTATGATGATTTTGGAGTATCACGTTCCTATGGATATAAAAGAACACATTTAGGACATGATATGATGGGACAGGTGGGAACTCCTATTATCGCAGTAGAATCAGGTTATGTAGAAGCCCTCGGCTGGAATCAATATGGGGGGTGGAGAATAGGAATCAGAAGTTTTGATAACAAGCGATATTATTATTATGCCCATTTAAGAAAAAATTTCCCATTTAATAAAATGCTAGAAGAGGGAAGTATTGTTCAAGCTGGAGATGTGATTGGTTATATGGGGCGCACAGGATACAGTAAGACAGAAAATACAAATAATATTGATATTTCACATTTACATTTTGGAATCCAATTAATTTTTGATGAATCTCAAAAAGAAGGGAATAATGAAATTTGGATTGACTGTTATAATTTAATTCGCTTTTTAAGTAAACATAGAAGTGAAACGATAAAAGATCCAGAAACAAAGGAATGGCATCGCATCTATGAAATAAAAGATCCAGAAGCAGAAAGCTATAAAACACAAGAAAAAGTACCAGAAACAGAAAGTCATAAAGAACAAGAAAAAATGCCAGAGGAAGAAAGTACTACCGTTTAACTTTTTTATTCTATAATTATAGTGTTTTTTTACCATTACAGTGAGTTCCACTTTTCAAAAATTAGAACAGCCAGTAAACTAGCGGAGGCAAGGACGTATTCCAAAAGAAGCCCCTTGGAAGACGTTGGCACTTAATGAGCAGTTCCGTTAGGAATTGCGAATTTAGTACCATTACGTCTGGAACGGAGCGAAAGCGCGGCTTCG
>CAJUHN010000034.1 GCA_910585935.1 uncultured Lachnospiraceae bacterium
ACCAATAAAATAAACTTCTGGCTTGCCAAGAGGGAAATTTGGCAACTTGTATTTCTATATCAATTTCGGTGTTATCATTCATGGAAATTCGCACATCTAGGATACCCTGCTTATCATCTTCATGTTCTTTTTTTAGATAAGTATTAAGAATATCCGTATGCTTAATTTCTTGTGGCTTTAAGTTTAAAACAGCAGAGAGAAAACCAATTCTAATCTCTGCATCTGTCATAAGCTCCTTAAAGGCAAAATCAATCTTAGGTTTCATTAAAAAATTATCCATCTCTTCCTCCTATGTCCCTTCATTTTTTATGCTTTTTCAGTATCTTAAGTTCTATATAAATTATAAAGCTTTTTTAGATAAAAGTCAAAAGAAAGTGTTAAATGTGAATATAGTATACAATTATTACATGATATAATTGAAATAGGTTAAGATCAATAAGGGAAGGGGCTGTAAATCCCTTTCCCTTATTGAGAAGATATTAGAATTTTTTCTTTATTGATATTTTTTCTATTGAATATTTCGTTTTCATTTTTTATAAGTTTTTTTATATTGTTTTATATTTTTTTCAGAATCCATGATAAAATGTCTTGATAGACATCTGCTCTATCCACCTCATTTAATATTTCGTGTCTGTCTTTTTTATAAAGTCGATATTCTATATCATGTATTTCGCTTTTTTTATAGATATGATATATTTTTTTTATATCTTTTCCATAATTCCCGACGGGATCATCTTCCCCAGCGATTAGAAAAATGGGAAGTGATTTGGGAATCTTTTTGATATTATTTTTATCTTCTATAAACCATAAAGTAGAAAATAATGTTTCAAATCCATTTAATGTGAAAATAAAAGTACAAGCTTTATCTTGTTCATATTTCCTCACATTTTCTTCATTTCGGCTGATCCAGTCATAAGCTGATTTGGAATCTTTTATGTTTCTATTATACATTCCAAATATACAATGATTTAATAATTCACTTCTATAAGTTTCTTTGTAAAATAGCTTAAGTGTTTTTACAAATGCTGTACCTACACATAAGGAACTCTTTGGCTGGTTTCCTGTTCCGACTAAAATTGCTCCTGTTAATTTATTTTTTTTAGGATTGGCATAGGTCATGAGATAACGTCTTGCCAAAAAAGAACCCATACTGTGTCCTAACAGAAAATAAGGGCAGTCTGGATATCTTTTTTTTATAATACAAGTGAGATGATATAAGTCTTTTACTACCAGTTTACTCGCATTTTTCTCAGCAAAATATCCCCATTCTTTTTCTGAGTTCACGGATTTTCCGTGTCCCATATGATCATTTCCGACCACTAAGATTCCCTTACTATTTAAAAAAAGTGCAAATTCTTCATATCGGTTGATATATTCCACCATTCCATGAGAAATCTGTACGATAGCTTTTACTGGTGATTCTGGTTTCCAAATTACTGCGTGGATTTGATTCTTTCCATTTGAAGATGGATAATAAAATTCTTTTTTCAATATAGCATCCTCCCTCGCTTTAAGGTGATTACAAAACTTTGAATTTCTTGAAGATAATGAAACTTTTATGTTTTTTAAAGATTATATAGCCTAAAAAAATAAGATTGATTTTATAAGAAAATCGGAATGATAATTAAGGGCTTTTTTTGGATAAAATGAAAACTTATTTTTAAATACTTATTGATTTTCTATGTTATATTATTTAAACTATACATAAGAATTTCATTTCTATTTGCTTTATATTTCATTTTGGTGAAATAGGGAATTTTCTGTTAATTTAAGTAAAGTGAAATATAAATAACTCCCAAATGAAAGATTTAAAAGTTAAGATTCACCTTTATCTCATTTAATTTTATTATAACATGCTGTTTTATAAAGATAAAGGAAAACTTATCTGCTTTTCTAGGATTTATAAGGGTTATGGTGCTTTTATCAGGAATAAGAGAAGTTGATATTAACATTATGATAAGGAGGGTTGATATGTTTCAGTATTTTATTATTCTATGTATATATTTGGTCTTTTATGTGATATGTGGTTATGCAACTACGGATATCCTTCGTTTGCTTAAGGGAAGTAATACAAATCTATGGGAATCCAACTGCTTTTGTCCCATTTGTAATCATAAAATCAGTTTTTTTAAGCAGATCCCTATCCTGTCATATCTGATTTTTCATGGAAAATGCAGTAAATGTGGCAGCAAAATTCCTAAAATTGAATTATTTACAGAATGTTTTATTTTTATTTCTTTATCTGTGTTAAGTACTCTATTGCATTTTTCATGGTATTCATATTTTTTGAGTTTTTTTCTTTATGAAGTAATAAAACTTTTTTTTGTATTATTTTATGGTATCAGAGAAACGGCGGTCATAAAAAATCTGCTTTTCTCTTTTGTCTATAATTTAGTTCTCTGGTTCTTTGTTGTGATACCTTTTTTTCTATATCATATAGTTTAATTTATTTCTTAATCATACAGTTTATCTTTTCTTATTTTGAGGGTCAATATAGATCACTCCTAAAGAAATATTATCTTTTTCTCCACGCTCTATCATATTTGCAATCATCTCCTGACAGCTTTTTGATATAGCTTTATTTCCTGCCATTTTTTTTCTTAATTCTTCTATATCTTCCTCTCGCATATGATGATACATTCCATCTGTACAAAATAGAAATATATCCCCCTGCATCACGTTTCCTTCTAAACATTGAAAAGTAAGTTTCTCATTTTTTCCCATATAATTACTTAGATATTTCTTAACTCTTCCATTTTCAAATCGGGTTTGGCTGTCATCTGCTGTCATCTGTTCTATACTGTTTCTGCACAGATATATTCTGCTGTCCCCTACATGAATTATATAATAAAAGTTTTGTATTATCATGATGACAGACATGGTTGTCCCTGTGCGTAAATTGTTTGCTGTCTTATATAAAAAAAGTTTTTCATTCCATATCTCTGCCTGATCTTTAAGATGAGAATATAATGTTTTGGGGTCTATCACAGATATATCCATCCATTGTGATACACTCTGCATCCAACTGTTAATCTCAGCAATTATCATAGCAGAAGATAATTCTCCATTTTCAAGCCCTCCGATTCCATCACACACAGCGCCTATTGCGAAATACTGTTTATGCTGTTTTAAACATCGAAAAAGGATACCATCCTGATTTATTTTCCGTGTACTGCCGATATCAGAAGCACATCCGCCCAACACTCTCATATTTACCTCACTTCTGCGTTATTTTGCACATTTCAAAGTTGTGGAAACAGTATCAGCATAACAGGATAGAATTAGAATTTCTATTTCTTTTCTATGCTGTTATGTTTCGCTAAAATTTATTTTATAAAACTCATAGGGTACAGAAAAATAACTCTTATTTTCTGTACCCTTTTTCATAGAAAACAGAGCTTGTCCTGCTTTCTATATCAACTGCTTATTTTTTTGAAATCTTAATCGCTTATTTTGTTCTATATAATATCTTTCTAATAATATTTTCTAACTTAAAGGGATTTAACTTGACTTACATAAGAGTCCTTTCCATTTCTACTATTTCATTATTGTTTCTCTATCCAGACTCCATTTTCATCTACATAGTAATCCCCTATCCATGTATCTGTCATTAATGTACCTTTCTTTCCATCTGATACTTCATTAAAATAGTACCATTTTTCATCTATTAATTGCCACCCTGTATACATCTTTCCTTGTGTTCCGTTTGATAGTGGATTCAGATAATACCAGTTTTCTCCTTCTTTCAGCCAACCTGTTACCATATAGCCCTGCTCATTAAAATAATACCATTCATTCGTTTCTTTGTATGGGAGTTGATACCATGTATTTGTCACTAATACTCCGTCTTCCTTGAAATAGTACCAGTTTCCATCAATCAATTTCCACCCTATATACATTTTTCCTTGTGTTCCATCTGATAATGGATTTAAGTAATACCAGTTTTCTTCCTCTTTCAACCAGCCTGTTACCATATAACCTTGTTCATTAAAATAATACCATTCATTTGTTCCTTTGTATGGTAATTTACACCATGTATGAAGTAACCATGCTCCATTTGGTTTCTTATATCTCCATCCTAATCTGTCTTTTACCCATAAATCTTCACTATAAATATTTAATGTATCATCTTCGACTTCATTTTCATTATCGGAACTGTTATCATTTGATTCATCTTGATTGTTGGATTCACTATTATTTCCTGAATTATTATTGTTCGATTCATTATTATCTGAACCATTATTTATGTCATCTTTATCCTGATTTCCTTCATTTTCTGAATCGTTATCATTGTCTGTATTATTATCGTTTTTGCTGGAAACTGTATAATTTTGTGCTACTCTCTTAAGTCCTGTATTAGTTTCAAATTCAAGTGCTATTGTATGTGTTCCTTCTCCTACTCGTGTTAAGGTCTGACTGCGGATAGTTATTTTAGTACTTCCTTCTTCTGCAATGTAATCCTCATCTCGAATTAATTTTATTCCATCCAAATATACATCTTTAAACTCGCTAAATTCTCCTTTGGAAACAAGTGCTTGAGATTCTACGATATTCACATCTATATCTGGTACACGCTCAATCAAGTTATAGCCTTGGTCTATACTACTATCTATCGTTTCATCTGTATTTTTCATAACAACTAAAGTATAAGTCTTTTCACTTTTACTGGATGAAAAATCACTGTCAACTTCCATAATAACAGTAAAAGTAAATTCTCCTACTTCCTTTGGAACACCATATAATTCCCCATTTTCCTTTAATTCCATTCCGTCTGGTAATGAGCCTTCTTTTAAACTATAACTAATATCACTTTCACTATCTTGATTATTATTTTCAATCATTACACTATAGGGAACATATTGAACTGCTTTTGGAATATCTGTCGTAGTGATAGAAGGATTTTCTACCATGCCAATTAATTTATAAGGAATATTATTTCTTTTTGCATATGCTTCCGTATAAGAATTACCATAACAATAGATCGTTAAATTACTGCAATTATTAAAAGCCCCTTCACCTATTGTTGTAACTCCTTTTGGAATTGTTATACTTGTTAAATTACTACAACCTGAAAAAGCATAATCAATAATTTCGGTTACTGTTTCTGGGATTGTCACATTTGTTAAACTGCTACAGTTACTAAAAGCCATACCACCAATTGTTGTTACTTTTTCTGGAATAGTTATACTTGTTAAGCTGCTGCAATTACTAAAAGCCATATGACCAATTATTGTTAGTTCTTCTGGTAACGTCACGCTTATTAAACCACTACAGTCTTTAAAAGCTGCATAACTAATTTCTGTTACTTCTTCGGGGATTATTACACTTGTTAAACTGCTGCAACCTTCAAAAGCATATCTGTCTATTATCTTTACTCCTTCTGGAAACATTATACTTGTCAAATTGCTGCAGCCCGAAAAAATATCAGCACTAATTGTTGTTATTTTTTCTGGTAGTATTACATTTGTTAAATTACTGCAACCTTTAAAGGCAGCCCCTCCGATTTCGGTTATTCCATTTGGTAATGTTATACTTGTCAAACCACTACAATTCCAAAAAGCATATTCTCCGATTGTTGTTATTTCTTTTGGGATTGTTATATTTGTTAAACTACTACAATTCCAAAAAGTATATTCACTGATTTTTGTTAGTCCTTCTGGTATTGTTATATTCGTTAAACCACTACAATCTCTAAAAGCACCCTTATCAATTATTGTTACTCCTTTTGGTATTGTAATACTTGTTAATTCACTACAACTTGCAAAAGCACTATCACCGATTATTATTACTTCTTCAGGGATTGTCACACTTGTTAAATTCCTACAACCACTAAAAGCATATCCTCCGATTTCTGTTACTCCTTCTGGAATTATCACACTTATTAAATTGCCGCATCCTTCAAAAGCCTTTTCACCTATTGATGTTACCCTTTCTGGAATCACTACATCTCCACCATCTCCATGATATGCTATTAATACTCCATTCTCGTCTATTTCAAAATCATTTTCCTCAACAACTAAAATATAGGTCTTTTCACTGGATGGAAAATCCTTGCTATTCTCCATAATAACGGTAAAAGTAAATTCTCCTGCTTCCTTTGGAATACCATATAATTCTCCATTTTTCTTTAATTCCATTCCATTTGGCAATAAACCTTCCTTCAAACTATAACTAACTTCATTTTCATTATCTTGATTATTATTTTCAATCACTACACGATAAGACATATACTGTTCTGCTTTTGGAATGTCAGTAGTAATGATAGAAGGATTTTCTACAGTTTCAATTAATTGATAAGGAATATTATTCTGTTTTACATATGTTTCAGCATAAGAATCAGCATAACAATAAATCGTTAAATTGCTACAATCTGCAAAAGCAGCTCCTCCAATTTTTATTACTTCTTCTGGAATCGTTATATTTGTTAAACTGCTACAATTTCGAAAAGCTCCATGACCAATTGTTGTTACTTCTTCTGGTATTGTTACACTTGTTAAGCTAATACAGTCGCTAAAAACTCCATCACCAATTTCTGTTATCCCCTCTGGTAGTATCACACTCTCTAAATTACTACAATCCATAAAAGCATAATAACCAATCGTTATTCCTTCTGGTAATATCACACTTGTTAAACTTTTACAACCATAAAAAATATGCCAACCCGTTTCTATTCCTTTTGGTAATACTACATTTGTTAAACTACTGCATCCCCAAAAAGTCATATCCCCAATATAAGCTACTCCTTCTGGTATTGTTATACTTGTTAAACTAATACAATCTTCAAAAGCAGCTCCTTCCATTTCTATTAATCCTTCTGGTATTGTTACACTTGTTAAATTACTACAACCACTAAAAGCATCCCATCCAATTTTTGTTACTCCTTCTGGTATTATTACACTCATTAAACTAATACAGTTTTCAAAAGCCTTTTCACCTATTTCTGTTATCCCTTCTGGAATCACTACATCTCCACCATCTCCATGATATTTTGTCAACACTCCATTCTCATCTATTTCAAAATCACTTTCTGCCTCTCCACTTAATATCATTTCATCATTAACATAAATATTATTAGCATTATTCCATTCAACATTAAAAAATACTTCTTCATTTATCTTCGCATAACTGGTAAATTCTAATGGAAATGTATCAGCAAAAGCTATTTCCAATAAAAATATAATCCCTAACCCTATCACAATTTCATTTTTCCTATACTTTCTCATTTTCCTTTATTCTCTCTTATATTATTCTCTCAAAACCATTAACTCCTAAAAAATATACTTCATTTTATTATTTTTAAAATTTTAAACAGAAAATGGCTTGTTCTTCTATATAATCTATTTTCTATATTAAATCGTTCTCAAAAATATTATCTTCTAGGAAGAAACAAGCAACATTTTCTGTTCCTAATATGTAATAAAATATAAAAAATTCTTCTAAATTATTCTTTCTCTATCCAAACTCCATTCTCATCTACATAGTAATCCCTTACCCATGTATCTGTCATTAATGCACCTTTCTTTCCATCTGATACTTCATTAAAATAGTACCATTTTTCATCTATCAATTGCCATCCTGTATACATCTTTCCCTGTGTTCCGTCTGATTGTGGATTTAGATAATACCATCTCTCTCCTTCTTTCAGCCAGCCTGTTACCATATAACCTTGCTCATTAAAATAATACCATTCATTCGTTCCTTTATATGACAGTTGATACCATATATTTGTTACTAATACTCCTTCTTCATTAAAATAGCACCAATTCCCATCAATCAGTTTCCACCCTGTATACATTTTTCCTTGTGTTCCATCTGATAATGGATTCAAATAATACCAGTTTTCTCCCTCTTTCAGCCAGCCTGTTACCATATAACCTCTCTCATTAAAATAATACCATTCATTTGTTCCCTTATATGGTAATTTACACCATGTATGAAGTAACCATGCTCCATTTGGCTTCTTATATCTCCATCCAACTCTGTCTTTTACCCATAAATCCTCACTATATATATTTAATGTATCATCTTCGACTTCGTTTTCATCATCGGAACTGTTATCATTTGATTCATCTTCATTCTTGGATTCACTATCATCTTCTGAACCACTATTATTGTTGGAATTGTTATTGTTATCTGATTCATTATTATTTGAATCATTATTATCTGAACCATTATTTATGTCATCTTTATCCTGATTACTTCCATTTTCTGAATCATTATCATTGTCATTATTACTATCGTTTTTACTAGAAACTGTATAATTTTGGGCTACTCGCTTCAGTCCTGTATTAGTTTCAAATTCAAGTGCTATCGTATGTGTTCCTTCTCCTACTCGTGTTAAAGTCTGACTGCGGATAGTTATTTTAGTACTTCCTTCTTCTGCAACGTAATCCTCATCTCGAATCAATTTTGTTCCATCCAAATAGACATCTTTAAATTCGCTAAATTCTCCCCGGGAAATCAGTGTCTGTGATTCTATGATATTCAAATCTATATCTGATACACGCTCAATTAAGTTATATCCTTGATCTATACTACTATCCACAGTTTCATCTGTATTTTCCACAACATTTAAAGTATAAGTCTTTTCACTGGATGGGAAATCACTACTATTTTCCATAATAATAGTAAAAATAAACTCTCCCACTTCCTTTGGAACACCATATAATTCTCCATTTTCCTTTAATTCTATTCCATCTGGCAATGAACCTTCTTTTAAACTATAACGAACTTTATTTTCACTATCTTGATTATCATTTTCAATCATTACACTATAAGGAACATATTGAACTGCTTCTGGGATATCTGTCGTAGTGATAGAAGGATTTTCTATCACACCAATTAATTTATAAGGAATATTAGCCTCTTTCGCATATGTTTCTGCATAAGAATCAGCATAGCAATAAATCGTTAAATTATTACATTCAAAAAAAGCATATCTACCAATTTCTGTTACACTTTTTGGTATCGTTATTTTCATTAAACTACTACAATCAGAGAAAGCATCTTCACCTATTATTGTCATGCCTTCTAGAAATGTTACACTCGTTAGATTACAACCACCAAAAGCACCTCTACCAATTGTTATTACACTTTCTGGAAATATCACACTGGTTAAATTGCTACAATAGCAAAAAGCCATTACTCCAATTTCTGTTACATTTTTCGGAAGAGTTATACTGGTTAAACTACTACAGCCATAAAAAGCATCTTCACCTATTGTTGTTATTCCTTCTGAAAATGTTACACTGGTTAAATTACTGCAACCAGAAAAAGCATTGATTTCTGTTATCCCTTTTGGAAGTGTCACACTGGTTAAACTGTTACAACCTGCAAAAGCATCCCTACCTATTGTTGTTACTTCTTCTGGAAATGTTATATTTATTAAGCTTCTACAACCATAAAAAGCATCTTCACCTATTGTTGTTACCCCTTCTGGAAATACTATATTTATTAAACTAGTGCAATTAAGAAAAGCATTTTTTCCGATTTCTGTTACACTTTCTGGAAGGGCTACACTGGTTAAACTATCACAACCACAAAAAGTATATTCATTAATCTTTGTGATCTCTTTTGGAAGTGCTATACTCTTTAAACTCTTACAATCCCTAAAAGCTTCTTTACCAATTTCTGTTATACTTTCTGGAAGCGTTATACTGGTTAAATTATTACAATCCGAAAAAGCATTATTTCCAATTGTTATTACTCCTTCTGGAAGCGTCATACTTGTTAAACTACTACAAGCACTAAAAGCAGTAGCTTCAATTTCTGTCATTCCTTTTGGAAGCATTACACTTGTTAAATTGCTACAATCTGCAAAAGTATTATTACTGATTTTCGTTACTCCTTCTGGAATTGTCACACTCGTTAAACTACTGCATCCAGAAAAAGCACTACTACCTATTTCCGTTATATCCTCTGAAAGTGTTACATTTATTAGATTACTACATCCACGAAAAGCTACATCAGCTATTTTGGTCACACTTTCTGGAAAGATTACACTGGTTAAATTACTACAATTTTCAAAAGCAGATTGACCTATTTCTGTTATTCCTTTTGGAAGTGTTACACTTGTTAAACTGCTACAATCTGCAAAAGTATTATCACTGATTTTCGTTACTCCTTCTGGAAACGTTATACTTGTTAGACTACTACAATTTTCAAAAGCAGCATATTGAATTTCTGTTACTCTTTCTGGAAGCGTCACACTGGTTAAACTACTACAATCTCTAAAAGCATATACACCAATTTCTGTTACTCCCTCTGGAATTGTCACACTTGTCAAGCTATAGCAGTCATAAAAAGCATATGAACCAATTTTTGTTATACTCTTTGGAAGCGTTATACTCGTTAAACTACCACATCTATAAAAAGTATCATTACGGATTTCCTTTACTCCTTCTGGAAGCGTCATACTCGTTAAACTAAAACAATCCGAAAAAGCCTTTTCCCCAATTTCTATTACTCCCTCTGGAATTGTCACACTTGTTAAATTATTACAATTACCAAAAACGCCGTCACCGATTTTTGTTACTCCCTTTGGTATTATTACACTCGTTATACTACTACAATCTCCAAATGCTCTATAACCAATCTCTGTCACCCCTTCTGGTATTACTACATCTCCACCAGCTCCATTATATTTTGTCAATACTCCATTCTCATCTATTTCAAAATCACTTTCTACCTCTCCACTTAATATCATTTCATTCTCAGCATAAATACTATTATTTCCACTCTCCCCTCCTACCTTACTTTCTTCCTTAACACCATTCCATTCCACCTCAGAAAATACCTCTTCATTCCCCTTCGCATAGCTGATAAATCCTAACGACTTTACATCAACAAAACTTATCTCTAACAAAAACATAACTCCTAACCCTACAACAATTCCCTTTTTCCAATACTTTCTCATTCTCTTCCATTCTCCCTCCTATTATTTTCTATATAATTCTCTCCTATCTCTATCAACTCCGGAAGAGAATACAATCGACTCTGCCGCAGATTCCCTGTTTCATAATCAAACACTAACATCCCATCCTTCACATCACAGAGATTAGGCAGATATGCTAATGTCTGAAACTTTTCATCCAACACCAACCCATACCTCTCTCCTTCCGCACTAATATACTCTGTAATAAGATAATTTCCTTCCTCCGTCACATAAGTGAGATAAGAATCCTGTTCCAACATAGCCACTAACTTCCCCGTTTCCAACGAATATACCTCTGGTGTACCATGCAGAGGAGAAGCAATGCGATATTTACTCGTATAAAATTCCTCATATAAATCCTTAGAAGGCGCTTCTCCTACCTCTTCTGATAACAAACCTCCATCTCTTGCACTATAACGGCGCACCATTCCGTCATACCAAATAACCTCAAGCCATGAATCCCCTTCTCCCTTTACAAACTGCTGGTCATAAATCTGCTCCTTATCCGGCAATTCCACCTGTGTCACAAACTCTCCACTCATACGATAAATACAAAATCCTTGATAATCGAAAAGCATCGCCGTTTCTCCATCTTGACTAATCCGTGCTTCCTCATGAGTATAACGAGCATCATATTCCAAAAGCTGTGCTTCCTTATGATGCTCCAATTTCAACATCCGTAAAAATGGTTCACTCCGATTCCCAATCACCGCATATTCATCTGTCAAAATAACAAAATCACAATTCTCCGTACAACTTTCCGAAGACGACAAATGCGCCCCTCTATCAAAAAAAGAAAGCTGTTTATCATCTGTCCCTACTAAAACATAATCCTTCCCCACAGAAAACCCTTTGATATTCGCGCTGCCTGTAAAAGCAAGCTCCATCTGCTCCAAAGTCACCGAATCAAAATGAATCAACAGATTCCCTTCCACCAGATAAAACCCTCTTTCATCTACCTGAAGCAGCAGCTCATCCCTTGAATCATACACCCCCAAAAGAACCGCCTCCTGTGCATCAACAATCTGAAACACTGCCTCTCCGCCTTTATTCGCAGCAAAAGCAAAGTACTTCCCACAGAATCCTCCTTCAAAATGCACATAATCCGATTCTTCTAAAATTATAATATCATCCCAAGGATTCTCCAAAACCAAAAGCCTCATCCCACCATTAGAGAAACTGACCGCGAGAATACTTCCATCCTCATTCAATGCGAAAATATCATTTTCCGGATCAGCAAAAGTATCATTTACCGCCACTGATAAATGCATCCCATCCAAAGAACGCTCCATCACCTTCTTCCCATCCGATACCTGATAAATCATTGCATTATCTTCATCTCTATTAATAGCAGCCACTATCTTCCGATCTCCTGAAACCGTCAATGTCGTAGCCACTTCCCCTGTCCACAAAACCTTCTTTTCCTTCAGATCATAAGCCGTCACTCCCTGCTCCCCTGCATATACCATCTGCGTTTCACTTACAAACACGACATCAGACAACGCCGAGTTTTGTACAGGCAGCCGAACAATTTCCTGTCCATCCTCCATCCGAAATACTGCTATTTCATACGCATATACCACAGCAAAACAAGACCCTTCTGGCGATGCCACAACCTTAAACGGAGCAGAAGGAAGCTCTATCATATCCCATGCCTTAAATCCATCCTCCAGATCATAAACCTCCAGCGCATCCGTCAAAGCCCTCTGCGCCTCAGCCGTTACCTCCGCCTCAAAAATACTCTTTTTTATAGGAATCGCCTGCAAAGCCAACTCAACCGCACCCACCACATTTCCTTCCGCCAACGCATTTGCCGAATATTCCGCCAATGCAAGCGCTTCCTTCCGCCTCTCAATCTGCTTTAACCCCACAAAAGAACATGTTCCTCCTGTCAAAAATGACACACTCACCAACATTGCCGCAGCCACCATATGCCTCTTATAACGAATCATTCTTTTATCACGCTTATGAATCTGCCGGAAATCCTTAAGCATCTCCTCCGCTGACTGATAACGCATTGCCGGATCAGGATTCATCGCCTTCTGTATAATCTCCGAAACCGCTAAACTACAGACACCTTCCCTTAAAACCTCCACTTCCCGCGCATCCTGAGCCGGACGCTGCCCAAACAACAGATGATAAAGCGTCGCCCCCAAACTATAAATATCCGACCGAACATCCAACAGAACCTTCCTCTGCCCACTCGTCGTACTTCTGTCAGAAGAAGAAACATTTGTATCCGCTACCGTTTCCGAATCATCCACCAAAGTCTTTTCTGCATCCCTCTGTTCCTCTCCCTTCCTCTTCCGCCTTTTCCCTCTAATATAAGAAGACCATCCTCCCACCACAGAACTGTCTTCACTCACAAACTCTGTCCCATAATGTTCCGGTGAAGCATACCCCCTGCTGAACCCTACTTTCACCGCACCATCCTCTCCCAATGCAAGTGCGATATTATAATCAATCAAACAAATATCACCATTGGGACGGAGCATAATATTCGCAGGCTTAATATCTCCATGAAGAATCCCATACGGCGGACGACTATGAAGATAACAGAGCGCCTCCAACAACTGACAAGCCCACTTTATCACCTGTGGCTGACTAGAAACCTCCCCTCTCTCTAAAACCTTATTCAAACTCTCCCCATCAATAAACTCCATAACCGTATACACAACACCATTCTCTTGAACAAAATCGTACACCTGCGGAATATACATATGGCTCAAGTCCTTTAACATATCCACTTCCCGTCTTAACTTCTCCATCTTTGTATTCAGACTGCGTTTATCCGCCTTAAGAACAATATCCTTCTTCATCCTCAGATGCCATCCCAGATATACAACTCCTCCACCGCCAGAACCTAACTCCTGCCGTATCTCATATAATCCTGCAATCACCTGACTCACACCCTGTCCCCTCCTTTCCTAAAACCCAAATCCAAACTCTCCTACCTCTGAGGCTTTCCATACTCCTCCTCTAGCTTCCTTTTCAGCTTTCTGCCAGCAACCACAAACAACACCACACACAACACCGCTAACACAGCACAAGCCACCATCATCACAATCCCACCATAAAATAACATCTCACTGTCAGACAAACCAAACATTCCAAAAACCTCCTCACTAATCCATTCTCACTATCCAAAACAAAACCCACCCATTCAATCGTGATAAATAAACCTTTGATGTCATCTCCATCTACCTAACACCATACATATATCTCAGCCAACCACAATTCTCAAACCCAGCCACATCTAAAAACTAGCTTAAGGCAAGGAAATATTCCAAAAGAAGCCCCTTGAAAGACGTCGGCACTTAATGAGCAGTTTCGCAAGAAGCGGAACAGCGAATTTAGTACCGCTGCGTCTGGAACGGAGCGAAAGCGCGGCTTCGCTGGAATACTTCCTTGCCTTAAGCGACCCTTTCTATCCATCCCCCAAAACATCACACACACTACTCCTGCACACACACCCGATATCGCACTGGCTTACTCTCCGTAAACTGAACCACCATCCCATTACAAAGCCGATACTGCTGATTCGGCACTAACATTTTCCCATCCAAAAACGTATGATTAGAAGACCCCAGATCAATCAAATAATAACCATCCGCCCCCTTATCTATCCTCACATGCCTTCTCCCAATCCGCTTAAACTCTTCCGGAAAAGCCACATCTGGCTTCACCTCATCACTCGAAGTACGACCAATAATGATAAACTGACCCGGAAAATTCAAATCAATCCTTCCCGGCGCTCCCGCCATTTCAGAAGACATCAATTCCAGATGCGGAAACCCTATCTCCATATCATCCCCCTCTGTTTCCGTTTCATCACTCATCTCCACCTTCCTCACACCAGATCCAACCATCTCCCCCACTGCCTTTGACTTTTTCATAACCTCTGTCCTCACTCCTATCTCCCCAGTTCCTCCCAATTCCTCACTTATAACCACAGCATCCTTTTTCTTTTTAAAAAACCCACCACCAAATACACTCTTTGTTTTCTCTTTCTCTTTTTTCTCCTTCTTTTCTTTTTCCTTCTCTTTCTTTTCCCTTTTCTTCTTCCCATCCCCAAAAAGCACATCCATAACCTTATCATTCTTATTTTCATCAGACACTAATACCAACTCATCCGAACGAGCAACATTTTCCTCTTTCACAACCTTTTCTGAAACTTCCGTCTTCACAAAAGAAACAGCCTGTGACAGAGCATCCGCAACAGAAACTTTGACTGGAGAATAAATCTGCTTTGCTGAATCCTGACGCTTGGGAGATACCTCCTGCTCAAACACAGGCACATCTTCCTTTATCTCATTCAAAATCAACTGATACAATCCAGCCAAAGTGATATTCTCATCCACCGCAAAATATTGATAAAACCTCAAGTGAAAATCCTTATCATCGATTATCCTTACCTTAGTAAAAACCTTTCTGAAAAAAGTAATAATCTCCTCATCCGTATTCCGAAAAGAACCCTCTGGAACATAGATAAAATAAGCCTTATCCCCACCCCGATTCAAATATACATACCTCGGATCTACACACAAATTATGATAATCTAAAAACCAATCCCTACCATTTATAAATGGAATCAAAAGGCTTTTATACATCTTCAAAAAAGCCGACTTCGGCAGAGTCATATTGCTATATTCAAGCGCCACCGTATTCATGAGCCTATACCGAAAAAGAAACTGATCATTTATCGTTTTTACCTGATAAGGGATCAAAAAATCTGGACAATCTGCCTTCAACACCCTCATAGCTATCACATCCAGCCTAATCGGTTCTTTCATCTCCACACACAAATAATTAGCCTCTAGAGAATTCTGTATCTTAAATCTCTCACTATTCATAACCACATCCTCCATCTATTCTCCAACATAATCCAACATAATCAATCTTTCTCCATCCGCAAACTTTACCTGAGCGATCCCATTATGAAAAGGTTCTGCTGCTTCTATAAACTGTTCAATCACCAGCACATTTTTCTCACTGATATATCCCCAGCTTCCTCCCACTCTCACCGCTGCCAGATGCTGACTAAAAGACCTCGCATCCACATATTGATAATCAATCACAACTTCCCCTTGCTGATTAATAAATCCCCACAGCCCCTCTTCATTTGCAACTGCAATATATCCATTCGATTCCGGCGCTTTTGCATCCGCATATCTCATCTCAGAAAGCTCCTTCCCCTCTCTATCGATCAAACACCATAGCCCATTTTTCTTCACCATAGCCACATCATTTGCATAAACAGCCCCTAATGAATTAACCGCCACATCTTCCAGCACAAAATCCACCACACCAGATCCGCTGTCCGTAATAATCCCCCACTTTCCATCCTTTTTCACAGCAGCAAGACCACAGGCATTTTCTGTCATCTCTTCATACTGATGAGAAGGAGCTACACACTCAAAATCATAATTATAATAACTATAATACCCATCCTTTTGCCCCAACACATAACTCGCCGTCACTCCATATACATCTGTCAAACCCGTTTCATCTACGCCATATCTAGCCCCACTCTTTGTAATCACATAATACTTCCCCTCATAAGATACCACCGCATACCCACCTCGATTAAACCTCGTAGCAGAATCATACTGAAAAGGCAGCACCATCTTCCCCTTATCATTGACATATCCCCACTTCTCCCCATCAAAAGCTGGCATATAATTATTATCAAAAGTCGGCAAAATCTCCTGATAAGAAGTAAACCTTATTGAACACTTATACCGATTTTCCTCATACATCTCCTCCAAAACCCCTGTTTCAAACTTCCCCATCCCCTTTTTTAACACTTCCATTCCCTTTTCTAAGGTACTACTATCCAAATAATACTGTGCCGCAGCCTGATACTCCTCCTCCGATGCCCTCTCCCTCGCAATCCTCTTCTCAATCAAACTGACATACAAATCCTCTTGTCCAAAAGCGAGATAAGCATCCAACAGCTTTTCCTCAATCTCCACATTCGCATCTGTATTATACCGAAGCGCCTCCTCATAAAGCGGTATCGCCCTGATATAAAGTTCCTTAGAAGCCAGAACATCCGCCTTCTGCACCAATTCCTCCTGCTTTTCCTTTACCTCAACACCACTCGCAGCCTTTACAGAAAAATACCATCCAGCGATCAAAACTGCCAACATCACCATCACCAACATGATTCTTTTACTTTTCATTCCATTTTCCCTTTTTATAATATAAATAGTGTAATTAAAGTTCCTAAATATAAAAACGGTGTCAAAGGCACTCCATCCTTCCACCCTATTTTCTTACGACAAAGCTGTATTATAGAATAAACACAACAAAGAAGCATCCCATAAACTAACGCCCCCATAATCTTCTGCCCTGTAAGATATAACCCCATCACAAATACCAACTTTACATCCCCTGCCCCTAACTGTTTCCTAGACAGAACATAACACAACATAAATGCGATCCCACTGATCACCCCTCCTGCCAACGCCTGCAAAAAAAGAGAGATTCCATACTCTATATGAAAAATCACATAACATCCCACCACACCAATCCACAAAAAAAGCATAACCTTTAAAACTAAATTCGGTATGATATGCCTCTCCAAATCTGTAACATTTAACACCGCCATGCCACATATCAGCAGAAACGTCAAAAAAAGCTGCACCTTATCTTCATAAATCCGCCCATCTAAGCAAACAGCACACCACCCTAAAAAAGTCATCACCCCTGTTATCACAATAGAAACAGGGACTTTTTTCTCTTTTCTGATATCTAATAAAAGCCTTGTATCTACCATCACAATCCCAATATAAAACAAAACAACCAGTAAAATCGCCCCTACTATTGTACTTATCACAACTTCCATAATCTTCCTCACTTCTATCCTGCCATCTACTCCAAACCATTTCTCCCCCATTTACACCTCTAAAAACCTACCACCTAAAAAACTCCTTACTCTCCTAACGCCACCTCTTGATCATCACCTCCCACCCATGCAGCAACACTCACCCTTTGCACCATATGTAAACTGGCATCCGGCAGCACAAACTGTAAAAACTCAAGATCAATATCATACTCCACCACAATATCCACAACCCTCATATTTTCATCACAAAGTAAACTAGAACCACTGAAATCCAATCCATCATACCCATCCTTAATATGATAAGATTTCAGATAATCATCTGCACTCTTTTCCCCCTGTTTCAAATAATGTTTCGTAAGCCCCGTCGCCATAGCACTCCCTATTATCCTTCTTACTGTATCAGTAACCTTATCCGCTGTCATATAAATAACCCCTGCTATCAATCCATTACTATCACTGAACAAATCCTTTGTACTAGAAATAGAAGCCTTGACAGAAGACACTGTAACACTCGCATCATCCTTAAATTTAGAAAGACTAGATTTCATGCTAGAGATAGAATCCCGATTAAGCTCCAAACTGGAAGCATTTTCCACTACCGTCTGCCCATCTGAATATAAATTCTGAATCTGATTCAAACTATCCACAACCTGATCTGTTGTATCATCAATCTTATCCATATATGGTTTCCCATCTGATGCGACTGTTTTCATAGCCTCTCTCAGCCCCAGCACCTCTGTCAAATAAGTACAGCTCGCGATCTCCTTAGCCGCAGAATTAATCGCAAATTGAATCCTATTATGCACCGTAAAAATATTAATCAAAAATACTATCGCCAGACATACCATGATAAACACGACAAAAGAAAGTGCTGCTTCCACCACCATCATTCCACTTTCATTCTCCACACTCTTCCAAAAACCCTTCTTCCCTCTCATCTCATCCGCATCTCTCATAATCTTCTCCCAGCACCATCTTTATCAATATCCTCTAGTAACAGTAAATTTATAACGATTCTTCTCAAAAGTCTTCACTTCCTCATAAGTATCATCATCTGCCACTTTCTTTGCAAATCCATCTGGCATCACCACAAAATCCAAATGCACCTCACAAGTCGCATTCACAGCAGTATAAGCATCCGTCAGCTTAAATTCCAATTCCGATAAATTTTCCCCTTTCTTTAAATGCTGTTTTACCGTATTCACATTCAAAGTAATCAAATTTCCCGTTCGTTCTAGCAGTTGGTTATCCTCCGTCAAAAAAATAATCAAAACTAATAAATACTGTTCATAATTTAACTTTATATCAGAAAATTTTTTCTTATCATTATTCGAGTTTGTATTAGAAGAACTTGATATATTTTCATTTCCATCCGATTTAATCATGTCTTTAAATTTATCATAAGAAGTAAGATCTTTTAACTTTTGCTTTATGACAATCACGCCTTCTCCCTTTTTCAGTTCTTCCCAATCCCCTACTGTTTCTATCGTAGCTACAGCCAGTCGAAGAACTCCTGAAACTACCACACCGAGAAGCGGATTTACAGCAGATGCTAACTTAGCAATAGATTGAATTGGCTTATTTATCTCATCTATAGAATAAGTTGCTACATAATTTACTACACTGCGAAAAGTCAAAATCCAATTTCTCGCTGATTTCAAATTATCTGCAGATGAATTAAGTCCTCCAAACAAATATTCCAGCTCCGCCTGATACAGATAATTGATATTTTCCGCCATCTCATATCCTGTAAGAGATTTTTTCTTTTCCTCCCCCTCCTTTACATTTGTAACACGGCTTGAAAACATACTGAAATTATAAGCTACTGTATAAGCTTTAATTAAAAGTTTATTCCCTGCTTCTGCAAAACTATTAGACTTAAAAAGAGAAGCTGCATTTTTTATCATATTCGTTACTTTGAACTCACCTTGATTATGTTCATTCCCAAAATGAAAACTTTCTGGGATATCTCTAGCAGAAGTTTCCTCATCTTCATTCAGTTGTTTTTCTGCTTCCTTTTGACTGTCTTCTGCCTCTTTTCTCTTCTTTTTAGCCTTTTCCTCTGCCTCAGAACTGTTCCCCGTTTCAAAACAATCATTCAATGAAGAATACAATTCCTTATAAGCAGTTACATTCATAAAATTCTTATATTTATTTTTATTTAAAGAACCATACCATTCTGGCACACTTCCAGAAACTTCCAAATGAGCATTTTCCCTTTCCTCTATCCTAAGAGAAATATCTTCTGTCTGTAATTCATAATCAGCATTGCAAGTAGAATTTTCGCCAATAAACTCTGCCAGCTTAATATAATTATCAGCACTATAAATCCCATTCGCTTCAAACAACTTATCAATTTGTAATAAATCATCTTTCATTCCTTTTTTAATATCATCTGACACCTTTTCACTTTGTAATGTTTCATTCAATGAATCCCTACATTCCTTCAACACTCTTAATTCTTTCTTTACTTCATATGCCTTTATCGCTAACTCATTTACCAGACTATTAAAAGACTCAAAATCTACCATGTCATCTTCTGTAGAAGCAATGACCATTCCTAAATAATTTTCAAAGCGTTGTTTCAGTTTTTCCTTCCTTTTCTCTTCATTATCCCAATGTTCCTCATATAATTTCGCGTATTTCTTTTCCTCTGTCGATAAACTCTGTCCTGCACTTTTCTTTTCCGCTGCCTTTTTCACTTCTTCTCTATTTTTTGTATAATCTTCATAAATTTCTAAAGATCCTGATTCCGCGCACTCCCAATAATCGTCATACATATCTGCATATTTCTTTTCCTGAGCAGATAATTCTTCTCCATCTTCTAACTCTTCTCTTTTCTCCACCGCATCTTTAATCTTTTCTTTATTTTCAACATAATCTCGATAAGTTTTATAATATTTTGCCCCTGTAATAGTCGAAAAACCACTTTTTACAGACTCATAAGCAGAATTAATCCCGTCAATATAATCTGGATAATGATTTAGTCTTTTTAATATTTCATAGTACTCTCTTGTTCTATCTAATACCTTTCCTGCCTGTTCCGTAAGTTCACTCTGTTTTTCAATCGCTTCTGCGTCCTTCTCTCCATTAGAAATAGCCTCTATCGCATCAAAAATCGCATCATCACTATCAAATAATGTTAGCACAATACGAAACTTCATAAAATCTCCTATCTGAGTTCCTAATATACTGGCATTAGAAAGCGCCGAATCAGGCACTACTTCATAAGATAAAGTGACATCTGCATCTTTATAAGGCATAAATCCCTCTCGTGATGAGTTAAGCCCCATATATCCCTGTACCCCTTCTAAATGCTTCCAGCCTATTTCATTTTCTGTTGGATGAAAAGAAGATTTTATATATTCTTCCAGATTTGATAGTTGTTTTAATACTTCTTCATCTTGCGAAATTTCTTGCGTAATTGCAAAAAGACCATAAAGTTCCTTTAAGAGATTATCATACATGCTGATTACTGCTTCTCCATAGTTATCAGCGGTCATAACTGCTTGATTACTGTATAATTTAATACGTGCCAAATCTACCATAAATCCCTCAAAAAATATGGTTGGCACAAGAATCAGTGTCACTAACACTGTTATAGAACCTTTCGTCTTTTTAAAAAAGTTCATCACATTTTTACCTCATTGTATATTATTTTACATTTTTTATAAGAGCATTTTTAAATCTAATATTTACTGCATTTTTATAAGTTATAAAGTAAAAGTACTTATTCATGGAGAAACACTTTGACTAGAGGTTCGCACAGGGAAGTATCTATTCCAACGAAGCCGCGCTCTCGCTCCGTTCCAGACGTAGCGGACACTAAAT
>CAJUHN010000035.1 GCA_910585935.1 uncultured Lachnospiraceae bacterium
CATACGATGAGTGCATCTGCATCAGGTTCGGTTTTACGAAAAACCTCGTCTTGCCGGAACCGGAACCGCCGATGACAAGGATATTTTTATTCCTTGCATACTTCGGCTCTCTTGGTCTGCCCGACATCATCAGCCTCTCCGTCTGCGTCAGCAGGATATTGTTCTCAAATACGGAATCCATGTAAGGCTCTATGTCTTTTTCATTGCCCCACCTTGCGGAACCGTACTCTACACCCTTCCGGAACTTCTTGGCATTCTTGGATTTGAAATACACCGCAAGCCTTAAAGCGATGCCGCAGCACACCCCGATTAGCAGATCTCTTGGATAGAAACTCGGCAGGGGATTGGAAAACAGCCCCTCCATTCCCTCCATGACCGCCATCATCTTTGCGGAAGCGTCCCGTCCCGGCGATACCCGCCACAGACACGCCACCTTGTCACAGAAATATCCTGCAAGCACATAGGGCAGGTTCATCAGGACAAGTTTCTTTTTGTCAATGTTTCCGGTCTTTGCCTTGAGTTTTTCAGGGATAGATTTTAAATCTTTGGCTATGCCGTTTATAATATTACTCATAGGCTCTGCCCCCTGTCCTTGTTCTTCTCCCGGCTCCGTTCCCGGTTCTTGTTCTGCGATACTGCGTCCTTAAAATGCTTCAGCTTCTCTCGCAGGGAAACCCTGCCTTTCTTTTTCTCATTACCATAAACAAATTCCTTGAATGCCTGTGCTACCGCATCGGCATCCCTGCCCTTGAAAAAGACCAGATATTTCGGCGGTTCGGTTGTCTTGTCTTTCTTTATGGCAAAATCAACATTGTACTTTTTAGCGACACGCTCAAAAGATTTGATGTTGCCGTCAGTGACTTCTATCGACGATACCCCCACGCCATCGCCAACGAGCTTCTTTACAGAAGTCTTTCCATGCGTTTCCTGCGCTTTCTGCTTACGGTGGTTCAGATACATCTTCATTGCAGCTTTCAGCACGCTGGCGTCTAATTTTGCGGTCTTAATCACAAGGGCGATTGTTTTCTGTGTTACTTCCTCCTGCATGAAACACCTCCCTGTTACGTTCCTGTGAAAAACCATGCACTAAGGGGGAATCCCCCGGCAGATAATGTAATAAATAATTTTCACCTTTAAATACACTTATTTCTCCTTTCCACTTCTGGACATTGTGTCCAGAAGTTCATTCTTTTTCATTTAAACAGTATATTGTGTGGAGATTGGCAGACAGTCCGCTGCCGCTGTATTCCACATCATCAAGCAGCAGTGCCTGAAACAGCACATCCCCCACACCGTCAAGCAGCACAATTTTCTGTTCCGGTTCTGTAAGGTGTCCATATTCCACCCCGTCCGCAGCAGCCGATTTCCTCGCCGCTTCACAATAAGTAAACAGACCGAGGATATATTTGTTTGACATAATAAAGGCGTAGGTTTCCTGTCCGTTGTGTGTCAGCCGGCATTTCTCCGCTTCCCCCTCCGGGAGCGTGAAGATGCACCGCACTATTTCCAGACAAAGCCCGCCGTCATAATCCGGCTGCAACCGCTTTTTATACCTCTGCACCCTTGCATAAATCCCCTCCCGGTCTATGGCGGAACGAGTGCGCTTAAACTGCGGATTTTTACAGAGCATATCCAAGTCCATATACACGTTGTTGATTATGGTCTTTTCCGCATACTGCCGGAAAGACTTTATCCTTAACAGCCATGCAAGCACTTCGTCCAGCTTTTCCTCTGATGTAATAATCCGGAAAGGCTTCATGCCAAACTCCAGCCTGTCAAACATAAGCGGGCAGCTCCCCTTTTTTACTTCACGCTCCATTGCCCTCTTTACATCCCGTAACGATTCCACATCTATCTCCTTCCCGTTTCCTGATATACTTACGGAAACACTAAAAAAGGGCAGCTATAAATCTACTGACTCATAACCGCCCTTACGCTGTTTTCAACTTATCATTTTTTTAACACAGAGGGCTTCACCCTCCGTACCTCCTGAAACCTTGCCGGAAGTGTGATTGAAAAGATAATCACACTTCCGGCAAGGCTCGAAAATGCCACCCGCCACACTTTAGCAGGCTCACATGATTTCTATTCCCGCTGTTTTTGCGAAATGCTTTTTTCTGCCCATAAGCTCATTATGCCTTTATACATCCGACAGGACGCCGATCCTTGAAAGCCTTTCCATAAGGGCATCGTCCGGCTCCAGTTCCCGCAGCAGGGAACTGTCAGCCAAAACAAACTTCTCCTTATAACGTTCCAGCATTTCCAACAGCATCAGGAAACAATCCTGCTGGTAGAGGAAACTGGCAAGGCAGAGCAGTTCGCTGTCGCTTAATTCGTCTATCCTGAAATAATTCTCAAAATCATAACGGTCTGCAAATTTGCAGAAAGCCAGCTTTTCCAATAACAGCTCCCTGCCAGCGCTGTCCTGTTCCTCATACTTTTTTTGCAGTTCTTTTTTGTCCATATCCCTTTACTCCTTTTCTTTTAATCTCCGATTTTGGTAATTATAACCATCTCCATTATAGGAGCATAATTAAACATATTCAAGCATAAACAGAAAGGAAATACCGCATATTATGATTAAATTCGACAAACTTTTCCAAACCCTGAAGGAGAACGGAATCAGCCAGTACAGCCTCTATACCCATTATGGTGTGAGCCGTTCACAGATACAGCGGCTGAAAACCAACCAGTCCGTCACCACCCACACGCTGAACATGATACTGAATATCTTAGGCGAAGGCTTTTCCCTGAATGACATCGCCGAATTTTCACCGGATACAGGGCAGGCAGAAGATTGAGCTGCCCTGTTTTTTGTTAAGTAATCCCTTTCTCTGCCCACCCTCCGCCATACATATCATGCTGCACCTCCTGCTGGTAATAATGGTTCATGGTTGAGGGGGCATTGTAAAGCGCAGTAATCAGGTATGCCCTGATATTTGTTATCTTCGTAACCGTTCCCTTCATACAGCCCATCACATACTCCACATGGCTGCTGTCCAGCTTCAGGAAACGGGATTTTACAAGCTCATAAGGGTAATCCTCCCCGTTGATACGGATTGTTTTCCGCTTCACGCATACCACGTCACAGACAGTTTCGTAAATTTCTTCATACATCTCCTTATCGCCGTACTGGTCATATTTCATGTGGTGTTCATATTCCAGATTTTTACGGATCAGTGCCATATATGCGTTTGTTTCATCTATCGTATCAATCCCATCCATCATACCGTCTTTTTCCTGTGAGCCTGCGCTGTCCATGCTTCCTACAGATTGATTGATAGGATTGGTATAACTCATATCAGTATAATTATTGTTAGTCTGATTTTTTTCAGTCTGGCTATAATCAGTATAATTAGGGTCTGTATTTTGAACTTCTGCAAGTTCAGTTTCTGAACTTCTTGAAGTCTGTTTTTTGAACTTCTGCAAGTCTGTTTTTTGAACTTCTTGAGGTTCAGTTTCTGAACTTCCAGAAGTATAATTATTGAACTTCTTGAAGTTCAAATTTTGAACTTCTGTGGATTTATCGGCATTTGCGGCTGTATTTTCCGGATTTATATCTGAAACTGCCGCAAAATTTTTTACATATATAATATCCGGCTTGCCAAGCCCCCGGCGCTTTTTTTCTATCAGCCCGATACCATTATCACTGTCAAGCTCCTTGATGACTTTTGCGCAGGTTGCCTTTGCACAGCCCAAATCTTCCATCATGTTGTCAACAGTATAGATAATATATGCCCTGTTTTCATCATCCAGCCACCCGTTTTTCATGGAAAGCGACATCCGGTCAAGCATCAGACCGTACAGGAGCTTGGCATCGCTGCTAAGCCCCTTGAAACGCTCGTCCTTAATCAGCAGGCGGGGAACACGGTAAAAAGAAAACTGCTCTGCTTCTACGCCATAGTAATAATCAAACTTCAATGGCTCGCCCATTTTTACCGCCTCCTTTACTGTTTGCCTTTCCATTCCTCCAAAAGCCGGATAATGACGCTCTCTATATCATCATTGGAATATTCCTCTGGAAAATACTTGTTAATCTTATCGCTCTTAATCGTTACTTTTCTTTCCTTTGGCTTTTCCTGCTCCAGTATCAGCCTGACCATTTCCAGCGTAAGCCCGCCTTTTTTCCCATATTCCTTTAGCTTTGCCGACTGGGAAGCGTTCACTGCCGCCCCTGTTTCCTCAAGGATAACAGCTACCCACTGCTGGGCTTCTTCGGACAGGAAAGAAATATCCACGCCCTGCGCTATTCCTATCTTTTTCTTGTCCACCATGTCAAGCAGCTCGTCAATGAGCCTTGCAAGCCACACATACCTCTGCACCGTCTTTCCGCTTTCCCCGGCAGCTTCCCCCACTTCGTCAAGGGTGCTGCCGCCTTTGCTGCCCTGATGCTTCATCGCTTCGTACTTCATGGCATAAGCCTTTGCTTTTTCACTCGGCAGAATGTCCTCACGCTGGATATTGGAATCCACCATGATGATTGTAGCTTCATCGTCCGTATAATTTCTGACAATGACGGGCATCGTGTCCAACCCTGCCCTTTCAGAACCCCGTTTCCTGCGGTGTCCGGCGATGATCTCATAGCCGCCCCCTGCCCTCGGTCTTACAATTCCGGGTACAAGCACACCATATTTCCCGATGCTCTCCGTGGTTTCCTCCATTTTTTCATCATCAAGGACACGGAAAGGGTGTCCCTTGAATGTATGTAAATCGCTCAGCTTCGCACTGATAATCTGCTCTCCTGCTGTATTCTCTGCGCCGCCGAATAAATCATCAAAGCTGTTCAGCCTGACTTTCGATGCGCTCCCTGCCTTACTGCCCATTGCCAAGCACCTCCTTTGTCAAAGACTGGTACGCCCCCGCAACCTTGCCTTTTGGGTCATGCTCGTAGATGCTTATGCCCTCTGCGGACGTTTCCGCCGCCCTCACCGACATCGGTATGCTGTTCTCAAATATCCTTACTTTGCTTCCATAAGTTTCGATAAGCAGCGCCGTAATGTCCCTTGCATAGTTGGTACGGTTGTCCACCATTGTCAGCAGAATGCCCTCAATCTCCAGTTTTGGGTTAATCTGCCGCTTTACCTTGCCTATGGTCTTAATAAGCTGTTCCAGTCCTTTTACGGGCAGGTATGCTGCTTGAACGGGAATGAGTATACTGTCCGCACAGGCAAAGGCATTTATGGTAATCATGCCCAAAGATGGCATACAGTCAATCAGGATATAGCTGTATCTGTCCCTCACCTGCTCTATGTAGGAACGAAGCACCAGCTCACGGCTCATGACATTCACAAGGGATACTTCCAAGCCTGACAGCTCAATGTTTCCCGGCATCAGGTCAATGCCCTCCCCATGCTTTAAGATACCGTAGCCCGGTTCCATTTCTTCATCGTTGATTACCTTCTCCAGTACATTTGCAAGGGTGACTTCCAGCTTGTCCGGCTCCGTGAAGCCTAAACTTGCGGTCAGGCTTCCCTGTGCGTCCGCATCAATCACTAATACTTTCTCTCCCTGTTTTGCCAGCCCGATCCCTAAGCTGCTTGTTGTGGTGGTCTTGCCCACTCCGCCCTTTTGGTTTGCTATTGCTATCACTTTACACATGGTTTTATTCCTCCGTTTAGTTAGATTTTTCTTTGATGTTGGCTTTCTGCACTTCCACATAAGCCCGGTAATACCTGTTTGTACCCTTGTTCCGGTACAGCTCGGAAACTTCCGTCACAGCCACTTTGGGCTGTCTTTGCAGAATCCTCTCGAACCACTTAATATCATTCTTCGTTCCCATCAGTCGAATTTTCAGCACGTTTCCTCTCCATTTCTGCAAGGATTTCCTCTACAGACCTTTGTTCCCGGCAGTATTCCGGATAACGGAGCTGGATGCCCTGCCAGAAGTACAAGGCATAGCCGCAGCAGAAAATATCGCTTACGGAATACCTCCTGCACTCGTCAGTCTGCTCGTCCCTGCGTTTATAGTCATCAACGCTTGGCGTTCCGTCCGTATAAAGGTTAAAGGCAAGCCTTACCACCCTGACACTTCCGCTTGTCTGCCAGCCCTGATGCAGACACTCTGTTTTGATGTACCCGGACTTAATATCATAAATCTGGCTGAAATGATTCCTTGTGTCCTCTGAAATACCGAGAATGTAAATCAGTGCCTTATGGTAACAGTCCTGATACCTTGCCTGTTCCAATTTTTCATAATAAAATTTCTCATGTTCCTCGTCTGCAAAAACCATGTGTGTGTTGTTGGCGCTTTGCGCCCCTGCTCTTAACGCTGTGTTTGTCACTATCATGACCTCCTTTTAAATTAAATTTTGTCACGAAAAAAGGACTATATCCTTTTCTCGAAAGAATATAATCCTCAGTGAAAACCTTATAAAAAAGGGGAAACCTTTATTTTTCAGTTTCCCCAATTCTTTATAGATAGATTTTGAATATAATATCTTTGAACTTGTTTGCCTTTGTATATTCAGGTCTATGTGCCATAAAATCCTGTACATTCGCCCTTTTTGCAACAAGTGTCATAAAATACATATACTTGTAATCTATTTTCCTTCTGTCGCAATCGCTGCCTGTGCTGCTGCTAATCTCGCAATCGGTACACGATATGGAGAACAAGATACATAGTTTAATCCAACTTTATGGCAGAATTCTATAGAAGATGGATCTCCACCATGTTCACCACAGATACCTAACTTCAAGTCTGCTCTTACAGAGCGTCCTTTTTCTGCTGCCATCTTCACTAACTGACCAACGCCATTTTGATCTAATCTTGCGAATGGATCGGATTCATAAATCTTAGCCTTATAATAAGAATCTAAGAATTTACCAGCGTCATCACGGGAGAAACCAAATGTCATCTGTGTTAAATCATTTGTACCAAAGGAGAAGAATTCTGCTTCTTCTGCAACTTCATTTGCTAATAGTGCTGCACGAGGAATTTCAATCATAGTACCGATATGATATTGTATATCAGAACCTTTTTCTTTCTTTACAGCTTCTGCAGTTTCAATTACGATATCCTTCACAAATTTTAATTCCTTCTTCTCTCCTACTAATGGAATCATGATTTCAGGAACGATGTCATAACCTTTTTCATTCTTCACTTCAATAGCAGCTTCCATAACAGCTCTTGTCTGCATCTTAGCGATTTCAGGATAGGTTACAGCCAAACGGCATCCTCTATGTCCCATCATAGGGTTGAATTCATGAAGTTCATCACATTTTGCTTTTACTTGCTCAGGAGTGAGTCCCATATCAGCAGCTAATGCTTTGATATCTTCTATATCTGTAGGAACAAATTCATGTAAAGGCGGATCTAAATAACGAACTGTCATTGGTCTTCCTTCCAAAGCTTCATACATTGCTTTGAAATCGCCTTTTTGGAAAGGAATTAATTCATTTAATGCTTCTTCTCTTGCTTCTACTGTATCAGAAAGAATCATCTTACGGATCTTAGGGATTCTATCTGCATCAAAGAACATATGCTCTGTACGGCAAAGACCAATACCTTCTGCTCCCAAACGAACTGCATTCTTTGTATCAGCTGGAGTATCTGCATTTGTACGCACTTTCAAAGTACGGAATTTGTCAGCCCATTCCATAATTCTTCCGAAGTTTCCGCCTACAGAAGCTTCTACTGTCTTAATATCGCCAAAGTAAATTTTACCTGTAGAACCATCTAAAGAAACATAATCTCCTTCTTTAATGGTGTGTCCACCGAGTTCAAATACTTTTGCTTCTTCATCAATCTTAATATCTCCACAACCAGATACACAAGCTGTACCCATACCACGAGCTACAACTGCTGCATGAGAAGTCATACCACCGCGTACCGTTAAGATACCCTGTGCTGCATGCATACCTTCAATATCTTCTGGAGATGTTTCCAAACGAACAAGAATAACTCTTTCTCCTTTTTCTCCAGCTGCTTTTGCTTCTTCTGCTGTAAAGTAAACTTTACCTGCTGCTGCTCCAGGAGATGCTGGAAGAGCAGAACCAATCACTTCACCAGCTTTTAAAGCTGCCGGATCAAAAGTAGGATGTAATAACTGATCTAAAGATTTTGCTTCAATACGAAGAACAGCTTCTTTCTCTGTAATCTTTCCTTCATCTACTAAATCACAAGCGATCTGAAGAGCTGCTGCTGCTGTTCTCTTACCATTACGTGTCTGCAAGAAATATAATTTTCCTTCTTGAATAGTAAACTCCATATCCTGCATATCACGATAGTGATCTTCCAATTTATTAGCGATATTTATAAATTGTTCATAACATTCTGGTAAATCTTCTTTTAATTTTGTGATAGGCTGTGGTGTACGAATACCTGCAACCACATCTTCTCCTTGTGCATTGATTAAATATTCTCCATAGATTCCATTTTCACCTGTGGATGGATTACGTGTAAATGCAACACCTGTACCAGAAGTATTTCCCATATTTCCGAATACCATAGCCTGTACATTTACTGCTGTACCCCAATCACCCGGAATATCATTCATTCTTCTATAAACGATTGCACGAGGGTTGTCCCAAGAACGGAATACCGCTTTTACTGCTTCCATCAACTGTACCTTTGGATCTTGTGGGAAATCATCGCCCATTTTTTCTTTATAAACTGCTTTATATTTTGCGATCACTTCTTTTAAATCTTCTGCTGTTAAATCTGTGTCGTATTTTGCCCCCTTTTCTTCTTTCACTTCATCCAAAATGCTCTCAAAGAAAGTTTTGCTCATTTCCATAACAACATCTGAAAACATCTGAATGAATCTGCGATAAGAGTCATATGCGAATCTAGGATTTTCAGTTTTCTTAGCAAATCCTTCTACAGCAACATCATTTAAGCCCAGATTCAAAATAGTATCCATCATACCCGGCATAGATGCTCTTGCACCAGAACGTACAGAAACTAATAGTGGATCTTGTGTATCTCCAAATTTCTTGCCTTGTAACTTTTCAAGCTCTGCTAATGCATTAAAAATTTGTGATTGAATCTCTTCTGTAATCACTTTTCCACTGTTATAATAATCCGTACAAGCTTCTGTTGTAACTGTAAATCCTTGTGGAATAGGCAAACCTAAATTTGTCATTTCTGCCAGGTTTGCGCCTTTACCACCAAGAAGGTTGCGCATATCTGCATTTCCTTCTTTAAACATATAAACCCATTTTGCCATTATGAATTCCTCCTAATTTTGATTCTTTCTTCTGACACTCCAACGCGAAAACACATTGGGTTCTCATGTACTAATAAACTTCCCAAATACTCCAAAACATAAAAGGTCTGTCTATTTCCATAAGAATTTTCCTACCCATCCTTTCCATAAAACAATGATCGATAGTATAAGGCTCGTGTCAAACCCCATTCATATATAAAAAATATTATATATTCTGTTAAAACATAGCATTTACAAATCTGTGTTTTTCATTCCATCTAAAAAAGAATAAACCCTCCACACAATATTTCCTCATGCTATTGAATAACTCAATTATAACATACTTTTTCATTCCGTCTACTATTTTTTGTAAAATTTTCATAATTATTTTAAAGAATTTGTGTTAAATATGTAAATGCTTGCATAGGATAAAGTCAAAAACCAAAAATATTTCTTGTAAACTCTTTCATCTTTCCATTTTAAATAGGGAAAAAGCTAGGAGAACACTTTGACCAAAGGTTCGCTTCAGCAAGGAACTATTCCAACGAAGCCGCGCTCTCGCTCCATTCCAGACGTAGCGGTACTAAATTCTCGGCGCGTTACCGCACCGCTCATTAAGTACCAACGTCTTCCAAGGGGCTTCTTTTGGAATAGTTCCTTGCTTTTGCTAGTTTATTATCTATTCTACAAACATTAATCTCCCATCTAGAAACGAAAAAAAGAAAAATTCTAATTTTTTTATTGTCTGTATCATGAAGTGAAAACTCTCGCCTACAGGCGAAACCTTTCGGTTAATCCCATAACTCCAAATACAAAAAAAAGAAACATATCATTTAGAAAGTAAACCTTAGACTGCTTTGGCAGTATATCAAATCTATCGACTTTAGTCAGTAGTGATTCCGTTTTGTAAAATGTCCATTACCTATTAATATTTACAACAGTAGTCGCCATGCCACCTCACAAGCTCGCCTATACAATAAACTAGCGTGAGGAAAGACCCTATTCCAAAAGAAGCCCCTTGGAAGACGTTGGTACTTAATGAGCAGTTTCGCGAAAAGCGGAACGGCGAATTTAGTACCACTACGTCTGGAACGGAGCGGGAGCGCGGCTTCGTTGGAATAGGGTCTTTCCGTAGCGAACCTTTGTTCCAAATGTTCCAAATAATTTAAATATCTTCTCAAAATCTAAAAATGCAACTTTTTGTCCAAATACGCTTTTAAATCCTCTATCTTCACACGAACCTGTTCCATAGTATCCCTATCTCGAACAGTAACTGCTCCATCTGTTTCTGTATCAAAATCATAAGTAATACAGAAAGGAGTTCCTATTTCATCTTGTCTTCGATACCTCTTTCCGATATTCCCTCTATCATCATATTCACAATTATAATACTTAGACAGTTGTTCATAGATCTCCCATGTTTTCTCACTCAATTTCTTAGACAGAGGAAATACCCCTACCTTTACAGGAGCTAATGCTGGATGCAGATGAAGTACCGTTCTCATTTCCCCATCATCTAACATCTCCTCATCATAAGCGGAACATAAAAACGCTAATGTCACACGGTCTGCCCCTAAAGATGGCTCAATCACATAAGGAACATATTTTATCTTTTTCTCATCATCAAAATAACTCATTTCCTCACCAGAAGTATTTTGATGTTGTGTTAAATCATAATCGGTTCTATCTGCAATCCCCCACAGTTCTCCCCAGCCGAATGGAAATAAAAATTCAATATCTGTAGTAGCTTTACTGTAAAAAGAAAGTTCTTCCTTCTCATGATCCCTAACGCGCATCTCTTCTTTTTTTATTCCTAATGTCTGAAGCCAGTTAATACAAAACTCTTTCCAATAAGAAAACCACTCCAAATCTGTTTCTGGTTCACAGAAAAATTCTAATTCCATCTGTTCAAATTCCCTAGTACGGAATGTGAAATTTCCGGGAGCAATTTCATTTCGAAAGGATTTTCCAACCTGACCTATACCAAATGGAATCTTTTTTCTAGAAGTTCTCAACACGTTTTTAAAATTTACAAAAATTCCCTGTGCTGTTTCTGGTCTTAAATAAACAGTATTTTTAGAATCCTCTGTCACACCTTGAAATGTTTTAAACATCAAATTGAACTGGCGGATATCAGTAAAATCATGTTTCCCACAGCTAGGACAAAGAACATGATTTTCTTCTATAAATTCCATCATTTTCTCTTGAGACCAGCCATCAATACTGCCTTCTATTTTCATCTCTTTTTCTTCCATAAAATCTTCAATTAATTTATCTGCGCGGAAACGTTCTTTACAATTCTTACAATCCATCAGAGGATCGGAAAACCCGCCTAAATGTCCAGAAGCGATCCATGTCTGTGGATTCATGAGGATAGCACAATCCACCCCTACATTATAAGGACTTTCTTGAATAAACTTCTGCCACCATGCCCTTTTGACATTATTTTTTAATTCCACTCCTAAATTTCCATAATCCCATGTATTTGCCAGTCCTCCATAAATTTCAGAACCGGGATATATAAAACCTCTTGACTTTGCAAGAGCTACTATTTTTTCCATCGTTTTTTCCATCATCATTCCTCCTGTCTTTTCTTTCTATCCATTTTTTCTGTCTTCTTCTGTTCTTTTCTTTCTCTTATTTATAAATAATATATGAAAGCTCTCCTTTTATCAAAGATACATTTTTTTCATCTATCTTCACAACATTGTCACTGATATAAGAAATTTTCCCATCTACTCGTATATCACTGTCTGTATCAGGCATATATACAATAATTTTATCTTCACTATTTTCTACCGCTTTTGCTAAAGATACCTCTGTTCCATCTGCATAATTTAGAAATGTATTTTGGAACTCATACCCCGCATCCATAGCACCTTTTATTGTTCCAGAATAAAAATCTGCCTTGTTAAATTCTGCATATGCCTCTCCCTTTGTATAAGTCAGATAAGCAGACACCTCTTTTTCTTGCACTTCCACTTTTTCTATTTTGATGATTTCTTCTACCTTTTTTAAATTATAGTTTCTCACTTCTTCATTTACAAAACTTTCCATCTCTTGGCTGCTATAATATTCTTTGTCTAACATATCAAACGCCACTTCTAGAATACTTCCATCTTCTTTGACATATATGGTATCCTTACTTGGAGCAAATTCTTGTTCTTTTTCCCCACAACCAACCATAAAAAAGGACAATACTATCACACATAAAAAACCTTTCCATCTCTTCATTCCCATTTTCTCCTATTTTTCACCCTTTCGTATTTAATTTCCACAAACGGACTATTTTTTATTGTACCTTTAATTGAACTCTCTTCCACAAAAAAAGTAGAAGATTCTTCTAAACAAGTTTGCAAATTACTTTTTCACCTAAATTTAGGAAGCCTTATTGTTTATGGTCTGTCCAAGTGACCGTATACTATTAGCTTTATAAAGCCTTTAGCTTACTTTTATCCTAAAAGGACTTAAATATTCTTTTTTTACTAAATTTATATCAGCCTCATTACTTTTTCTGAGAATATTTAATGCCCCATTTATATCAGCATTTAATAAAATACCTTAGAACTTTTGTATAACCCTCTTTTTATTCTTTCTCCTCTAAAAACATACATTTTTTTATGAAAGGGCTTATACACAGGTAAAATATCACTTGCTAAAAAATCTGATTTTGAAGTATAACTTTCTTCCTGCTCTACAAATTCTATCTGATATCTTTTACAAAGATAAGACACATATTTTCATAATCTGTTGTGCCAAATTACTATTTAAAATTTTATAGTTTTCCTTTCCCTTTCCCCATCTTTTCCCTCCTTTCATAATAGGATAACATAGGTGATTGCGAAAGTCAAAAGGGGGACGCTACGGCAAGGAAGTATTCCAGCGAAGCCGCGCTTTCGCTCCGTTCCAGACGTAGTGGTACTAAATTCGCGAACCCTTACGGGTTTGCTCATTAAGTGCCGACGTCTTCCAAGGGGCTTCTTTTGGAATACTTCCTTGCCTTCGCTGCTTCGTTGGTTGTTCTGCTTTTTGAAAAGCGAATGTTGACGATAAACTATGAAAATCTAAGTGAGGAGATATAAAGAAAGAATTTCAGCAAGAGTAGTATTTCTATGATGTTCGGAGTTTCACAATTACCTATAGGATAACATTTAGATAATCACAAAAATTTGAACCCCATATCAATACTGATTTTTACGAGGATCTCTTTCCTGTATCTCCCCACTAAAACTCCATATCCTTATCGTAAGCTTCACCCCAAAAGTTGAACAGCCAACCAGCGGAGGCAAGGAGGTATTCCATAAGAAGCCCCTTGGAAGACGTTGGTACTTAATGAGCGGTGCGGTCACGCGCCGAGAATTTAGTACCATTACGTCTGGAACGGAGCGAAAGCGCGGCTTCGCTGGAATACCTCCTTGCCGCAGCGTCCCCTCCACTCCAATAAATAAAACAATACTTATTCCTTTTTGATTTTCACAATAGTCTATATTATAACATATCCTGCAAATTTTTGAAATATAATGTTATTAAAATATTTATATTTTAAAAGAAAAAGTTGCAATTCACCTCTCACCTACAGAAAATGAGAGTACTTTTGCAACACTTTAAATAAAAAGATTTTCCATATATTAATGCAAATTTTGTTGATTTATATCATTTAATATTTCTAATGACTTCATTTTTCGTTCTATATAATAGTTAATATATTGATTCATAATGAGAGAAAATTCCTTCAGCACTTCCTTAGATATAGTGAATGTATATATTTTTTCAATTTCTGTCGAAATCACAAACTGCATGGTATAAATAGCAGTATCTGATAAATACCTTGTATCTTTTACCCCTTTATTACAATTTGCACATAGGATTCCCCTTTTTTCAACACTAAAATGATGGCAATTTTCTGTTTCTTTACATCTCACACAAGAAAAAACTTGAGGACTTTCTCCATTGATAGCCATCGCTTTTAATTCAAACACACGTCGAATTAATTCTTTTGGTATCGTTTCTTTTTCTATCGCACGAAAAGATTGATATAATAATTTCAACATTTGCGTTTCATCTACATTTTCTCTAGAATAATAATCTGCTAACTCTAAAAAATAGAAGCCATAATAGGCTCCTACAAAATCATCACTCATCTTCATAAAATAATTTATCACTTCTATTGAAGAAATTGTATAGGAATTTCTCCCTTCATATAATATAAAAGTTCCATAGGAAAATGGTCTTGTCCCAGCTAAAAAAGGGCTATTTTGCCGCCTCGCTCCTCTTGCAAAAGCGGATATCTTCCCTCTTTCCTTAGTCAAAATCACCAGACGTTTATCATATTCTCCTACCGCTGATGTAGATAATATCATGCCTGTTACTGTAATTGTATTTCCCATTTTTGTTCCTCACCTGATTTTAACGCTTCCGTATGATAGATCTCCTCTTTTTGAGAATCTAGATAGGAAGCGTCTTCCCCTTCGTATCTATAACGGAGATAGTCTGCAACTTTTCCTGTTTCTTCAAACGATTTCCAAAAAATACTATTTTCCATTCCGCCGCCTCCTGACTGATTATCTTTCCATTAGCATATCCTTTTTGCGGCTTCCTATACTAGATATAACTTCCAGAAAATTTGAAGCAGTTCCCCTTGACAACAATTATAAGTCCTTTTTATCATAACCAAAATTCTTTAAAAGGAAATCGCTATCTCTCCATTCTTTTTTCACCTTTACCCAAAGCTGCAAATTCACTTTCATTTCCAGCATTTTTTCTAATTCCCGACGTGCTTGCGTTCCTATTTTTTTTAACATCGCTCCTTGTTTTCCAATCACAATGCCTTTATGTGAATCCTTTTCACAGATGATCGTTGCTTCGATATCCATGATATCACCTTTTTTTCTTTCTTTCATCTTTTCTATAGAAACAGCTATTCCATGTGGGATCTCATCTTCTAAAAGCCATAGTGTCTTTTCTCTGATGAGTTCTGCTGCGATTTGACGCATTGGCTGATCTGTAATAGTATCTTCATCATAAAGTAAAGAACCATATGGCAAGTATTTGAATATACAAGAAATCACCACTTCTGTATTATCTCCTTTTAATGCGGAAATAGGGATAATTTCTGCAAAGTCCATCAACTTTCGGTATGTGTCGATAAAAAGCAAAATTTCCTCTTTTTTTACTGTATCGATTTTATTAATGATCAAGATCACTGGTGTTTTTACTTTTTTCAATTCTTCTGCGATGTGTTGTTCTCCTGCTCCGATATATGTGGTAGGTTCTACTAACCATAACACTACATCTACTTCATTTAAAGTACGTTCTGCCACATTTACCATGTATGTCCCCAATTTATTTTTTGCCTTATGAATTCCTGGTGTATCTAAAAATACAATTTGTCCTTTTTCACAAGTATATATTGTTTGAATGCGATTTCTCGTTGTTTGGGGTTTGTCAGAAGTAATCGCTATTTTCTGTCCTATTATTTGATTCATCAAGGTGGACTTGCCCACATTTGGTCTTCCTATTAATGAGGCAAAACCAGACTTAAAAGTTGCTTCGTTTCTTTCCATTCCTTTCTCCTCTGTTTTATCTTCCTAGTAATTTTTTATTTAGTCTTCCATTTCATAATCTAACTTACTAACAGATACTTCATAAGCGATACGCTTTTCTCCCTCTGTTTCCTCTGTTTTCTTGATATATTCTCTGCTCTGCACTCTTCCCCAGATGACGATCTTGCCTCCCACTTCAAAGTTTGCCGCATATCTGGCATTTCTGCCCCATGCGATGCAGGGAATATAATCTGATTTTCCATAAGGACGGTTTACCGCAACTAATAAATCCGCGATTTCTCTTCCTAATGGTGTTTTTCGATAAATAGGAGGTTTGCAAATATAGCCTTCCAAATAGATCTGATTGGTCTTTCCTGAATCTGTTCCATCTTCTAAAATTTCCCACTCTCTCACAAAAATAGAAAGTACTAAACGATTTCGGCTTCCTTCATGGCGATTATAAGAACGGAATTGACCATTCACTTCTATAATTTGTCCTTTATAATCCTTTGTCACATCCACTAGCCTCTCCGATACCATAAGGGGAATAATATCTGGTTGGTTACTCAGACGGTTGACGGATACTTCTAACATATAAAAGCCCTCTCCAAACACCTCATGACTGAATTCAAAATCAGAAACTACTTCACCAATAATTGCTACCCTATTGTTTTCCATAACCTTATCTGTCATTTTTGTATTTCTCCCTTCTTTAGGCTCAGATTCTACCCCTTCTAGACTCTGATAACCCCTTGTAATTTTGTCCACTACTATATTTATGCAGGACCTTATCAAATTATTCCAAAAATTTTATACCTTTTTGAGTTTTCCCTCAAAAAAATTTTTTATACAGAATAAAAGCATTTTTTTGTTACAGTTCAGCCTACTTGAAAGTCAAAGGGGTCGCTCCGGCAAGTACCTATTCCAACGAAGCCGCGCTTTCGCTCCGTTCCAGACGTAGTGGTACTAAATTCGCGGTTTCGCTTCTTGCGAAACTGCTCATTAAGTACCAACGTCTTCCAAGGGGCTTCTTTTGGAATAGGTACTTGCCTTCGCTGGGGTGTTGGCTGTTCTACTTTGTCAGTCAGAAGCGGATTTTATTACTCATTTCTGATTGCGGCTAATGGGCTGAGTTTCATAGCTCTAAGAGCTGGTAAAAATCCAGAGATGATTCCGATTAATACAGCAAAACCTAAAGCGGCTAGAGCGAGCCATGGTGGAATATAAGAAATGCTGGATTGTGCGTTGCTGCCATACATATACGCATCTCCATACATATTCCCAGCTACTTTATTGATCACTGCTGAAATACCATAGCTGATGCCTATTCCCAACATTCCCCCAAAAAATCCGATAAAAGCTGCTTCCATCAAAAACAAAGTCCTTATATTTCCCATCGCACATCCTAACACTTTTAAAATTCCAATTTCTTTTGTGCGCTCATAGATGGACATCATCATGGTATTAGCGATGCCAATAGCGGCTACGAAAAGAGAAACCGCTCCGATGCCTCCTAATACTAACTGTGTCGTCTGGGACTGCTTTTGCATTGATTCCATATATTCAGCATCACTGTATGCCTGAAAACCTATCTCTTGAATTTCTTTTAATACAGCCTCTACGTTATCCATTTTATCTACATTGACACTTACTCGATCATAACAAATATCTGCATAAGGTTTTCCATTTTTTTGTGCTGGCTGACCCGGAATCACCTTATTTCTGAATGTTTTTTTCAGAGTATTTATCAAAGCATCCACATCACAATACATATAATAACTATAATTATTCCAATCATTCACGCCGCCCTCTACCAAACCGCTCGCTTGTAGCAGATATTTTTTAGGCGCTTGCCCTTCTCCGCTTTGGAATTGATAATAAGCATTTCTATCAAAGATAGTAAAAACTGGCTGACCTAAAAAATCTACATCAGGAATTTCTCCTGTCTGCCAATAACTCTGCTGTGTTTTCTCATTCGTAAATTCTGTTATGACATTATTTCCTACCACAAATTCCAGAGAATCTGCATCTTTATCTGGCAGTCTTCCTTCCCCTAAGGGTATCTTTTCTAATATGTCTCTATCCACTCCATATAAAGAAACATACTCGTTGATATAAGGTCCTTGCCTCATGATTACTGCATAACGTAGCTGTCTGGAAACAGAAGTCACATGAGGTATTTGCAAAAAGGTTTCTATCATAGAATCATTTAACATCAAGTTCTCATCGGAGCTTGACATAGAACCATCGGAATAATATACCATTCCTCCTCCAGAATTATATACCTCAACCGATGTCAAACTTCCAGATTCTTCAATCATCGCCATAAGACTTCTATTCTGTCCTATTCCGATAGAAACCATGACAATAATCGACGCTGTACCTATCACAACACCTAAAACGGTCAAAAATGTACGAAGTTTTCTACGCCATAAATTACTGCTGCTCATTCGTATTAAATCAAAGAATCTCATTGTCATCCATTCCTTCTAATTCTTGTTTGCGTTTTTTTCTCTTTCTGATAATTATCACAACTACTGCTATAATAACAACGGCTGCTCCGATGCCTCCTATGATGTACCATTTCATATTTGGATTTGTTGGATTCATCATATTTGGATCGTCCATTATGCTAGGATCTAAATCTGGTATATCATCTATAGGCATAGGTTCTGATACAAATAAGTTAAACTCTTTTTCTATTGTAAAAACTTTTCCTTTCTCATTTTCATAAGAAATAATCGCTTTTACTGTGCCATCGTCCATAGTCTGTGCTACACCTGTCACCATAACATCTACATTTGCAGTTGCGCCTGAATCTAAATTTCCTTTAAAAGCCTCTCCTCCGGTAATAGAATCACCTTGAAATGATATATTGACATTATATATTTTGCTCTTGCCCATGTTATTCACACCAAACATGATATTAGATTGTGCTCCTACTTCAATAGAAGCTGGCATCACTTCGATATCTCCCACACTCACTCTCAATTCTTGTGTGACAGGAATAGAAATGCTCTCTGTTCCTGTATAAGATTTTACATCTTCATCTTCATATTCTGATTCAATCGTAAGAGGATAAGACTTCGCTTCTAATGTAGGTTTTGCTGTCATTTCAATTTCTAAATCTATCGTCTGCCCTTTTCCGATTCGCTCTACAAATACGGTGCTAGATCCTGACTGTGGAATAAAACAATTCACATTATCCTGACCTTCTTGAGAACTCAAGGTAAATTTCACATTAGATACAGACGTTCTATTGGAAGCATTCATGATATGAAGTGTTAACTTAAATGCATCACCTGCTTTTATTTCTTCTTTATCCACTTCATATCCTGTGATAATTAATCTAGGGACAGAAGTATTGTGAGTGGTAGGTGGTTCTGTTGTGGTGGTTGTTTCTGTTTCATCTTCTTTTGGGTTTCCTGCTACATTAAAATAAACTGTTTGATCTATGGTATAGGTTTCTCCATTTGCATCTAAGGCGGTGATATGAAATACAACTGGATAATAGCCACTCTTTAAGTTTACTCTTGCTGTCATCGCGAAATGAACTCTCTGTTTTCTCGCTTCTACATCTGGCTGACTCTTTGTTCCTAAAAGAGGATTAGAAAGAAGCTGTTCATAACTGGTCTGCTCAATCTCAAATGGGAACTTTGTAGGATCTTCTGATACCTGTGGTGTGATTGTCACGGAATAAGCATCATTTTCTCCATAATTAGTTAAATATAGATCATAATAAATAGGCTGCCCATAAGTAGCTGGCGGAAGTACAGGACTGTCACGAAGCGAAATCTGCAGATTTTGTTTACTGCTGCTGCTTGTTTCTTCTTCTTTTCCCTCAATATAAACATAAGAAGTAACTGTAACAGACTGCATCATCTCATCCATTCGATAAGTGATATTAAATTCTATCGGATAATATCCTGTTGGCACGTCATTGCGAACGGTAAAGGTAAAAGTTACTAATGCATCATCTCCTGCATCTAAAATAGAACCATTCTCTGCTGGATTCGTATCCCCATCAATTGTTAAAGAATAATTTGCCTTTGAAATTTCAAAGGGAAACACATTTTTATCGCTGGATACTTTTGGTGTAATTAACACACCTTCTGCATCCAGATATTCATTTGTGTTTATAATATGTAACTTCACTTTCATCTCCTCGCCTATTTTTCCTGTAGGAGTGTTTGTGTCCCCCGCTAATGCCAGTGCTCCTGCATATCCCCCCGAAGAAGTCGCTATTATTTTTCTTTCTTTTTGTGTTATAAGACCTACTATCAAAAAAAGTATACAGCATATAGTAAAAATTCCTGCTTTTCTCTGCCTTAAACCCTTTCTCTTATTGATCTTCATTTCCTAATACCTCCTTGCTCTCTGTTTCCCTTGTCACCTCTTCTGATGTACCTTCTTCTGTCACATTTTCCATCGCCGCCTTTTTTAAAAGTTCTTCTACCGAAGCTGCCTCTACAATTTCTTCATCTTTAGAATGATCCCTCTCTTCCACTTTTACAATCTTTCCATCAATAATATGAAAAATCCTGTCCGCAAAAGTTGCTAAATGATTATCATGAGTGACCATAATTAAAGTTTTATTCTGTTCCATCACCACTTTTCTCATTAGTGCCATCACTTCTGCGGATGTATGAGAATCTAAATTTCCTGTGGGCTCATCGGCAAAAATGATCTCTGGATCAACTACTAATGCTCTTGCTACACCTACACGCTGCTGCTGTCCACCAGACATCTGATTCGGTTTATGTTTTTTCTGCTTTTTTAAGCCCACTAAATCAAGCATAGCAGATGCTTTCTTAAGACGAATTTTTTTTGGAATTCCTCGGAAAGATAATGGGAGTGCAACATTTTCTACTGCATTCATAGTTCCCAATAAATTAAAAGACTGAAAGATAAATCCTACTTTATCCCTCCGAAATTTCACTAATTGCCTTTCAGAAAGTTTTTCAATGTATTTCCCTGCGATTTTAATTGTTCCTTTTGTCGGTTTTTCTAATCCAGCCAACATATTCAACATGGTGGATTTACCAGAACCAGAAGTACCCACGATAGAGCAAAATTCTCCTTTATAAACAGTCATATCGACCCCGTTTAAAGCATATACCTTGTTCTGTCCTATTCGATAAACCTTATATAAATTTTTTACTTCAATCACAGGGATTTTTTCTTTTTCATTCATTTGTACCCCCACTTTCTTATTCCTTTCTAGCTGGTATCAGTATCTATTTCTTAAATATATGATACGATATTTTATCATAACATAAAAACCTAGAAATATTTCTTAAGAATCTCTAAATTCTTATTTATATTATTATGTTTTGGTACTTATTTCTTAATTTGAGATAGAAACTTTTGGATAAATTTTCTTGTGTTTTTCCATATAAAACCTTTTAAGAAGATTATAATTGTTATTAATATTTATAATTGTTTTGGATACAAAGTGGACAAAGGTTCGCAAAGAGGAGGAACAATTCCAACGAAGCCGCGCTCTCGCTCCGTTCCAGACGTAGCGGACACTAAATTCG
>CAJUHN010000036.1 GCA_910585935.1 uncultured Lachnospiraceae bacterium
CTGAGCTGTTTTTAAAAATCTTGTTTTCTTCAGAAAAGTAAATGCTGTTGCCCTGGTAATCCCTTGATTTTTCTTTATTTTTTAATAATATATGTATTTATGCTTTGTAAATCCAGATATTGTTATCACTCTTTTTGCTCTTATCTGTTCTCATTTAGATATTATTTCCTTTATTATCTCACTTTTCTTTTCCTCAAATAAAAAAAATCAAAATTCTCTTTCTATCTATACTCATCCTATTTTTTATTTTTCTTATTTCGATAGAATATATGAAATTCCTCTTTTCAAGCGTTTTAATCCATCTTTTAATACTTCCCGTGGACAAGCGATATTCATCCGGAGAAACTGACCACCATTTCCTCCATATTGATTTCCAGCAGAAAGATAAAGTCCTGTTGTTTCTCGAAGAATTTTAGACAGTTCTGTCGCATTTTCTAAAATATTACTGCAATCTATCCATAAAAGATAAGTAGCCTCTAAAGGAACAGATTTTAATTCTGGAAGTTCCTTTTTTAGAAAATCATTTACATATTTTTTATTTTCCTGTATATATTCTCTCAGTTCATCTAACCAAGCTTCCCCTTCACGAAAAGCGGCAACTGTTGCTTCTATAGCAAACGCATTTGGCTCTGCGACTTCATCTGTATTGAGAGCACGATTCACCTTATGACGTAGTGTTTCATTTGGAATTATAACCGCTGCTGTCTGTAACCCTGCTATATTAAACGCTTTTGTAGGAGCAATACAAGTAATACTATTTTCTTTACACTTTTCAGAAACAGATGCAAAAGGAATATAATCATGTTCTGGAACAGTCAAATCACAATGTATTTCATCTGAAATAACAAGTACATGATGCTTCCAGCATAACTCTCCTATTCTCTCTAATGTTTCTCTATCCCATATTTTTCCAATAGGATTGTGAGGATTACATAGAATCATCATTGTTGTTTGAGGTTCAGCCAGTTTTGCCTCTAATTCTTTAAAATCTATATGATAAACCTCTCCATCATAAGATAATGGACTTTCTAAAACATGTCTTCCATTATTTATAATAGAATTAAAAAAAATATTATAGACTGGCGTCTGTATTAATATATTTTCTCCCACAGTAGTCAATTTACGCACTGTGCTGGAAATAGCAGGAACAACTCCAGTGCAAAATATCAGCCATTCTTTCTGTATCTGAAAATTATGTCGTTCTCTCCACCAACTCATAATCGCCTGATTCCATTCCTCTGACACAATAGAATACCCAAAAATCCCATGTTCTACTCTCTTTTTTATAGCAGATAAAACTTCTGGCGCAGTCTGAAAATCCATATCAGCTACCCACATAGGCAATTCATATTCTGCTACATCCCATTTTAAAGAATTTGTATTTCTTCGATCTATCTGTAAATCAAAATCATATTTCAATCTAGTTTCCTCCTCTCCATACTGCCTATCAAAATTAGATTGCAGGTTTCATTTCTTCTTTACAAATAATTTTTGTTTTATTTACATCCACTTTATCTTCTTCCATTATCAACTTTTCAATACGATCTGCCCGAATAATACCTCCCACTGGGTTTAAAACACTGTCAATTTTTCCATTGATTTGGACATCTACTGTGGAATATTCAAAAGCTAGTGTTGTATTTAAAAGACGACAATTCTTCATAACAAGATTATCAATATAACACATTCCCTGAAGACTTTCAACTGTACAATTAATCAATGTCAAATTTTTTGCATTCCAGCCCAGATATTCTCCTGAAATAAAAGAATCATAAACTGTTACATTGTCGCTATTCCAGAAAGCATCTTTACACAACATTTTCGCATGATGAATCTCAACATTCTTCACTCCATCAAAAGAATAATTCCCTACCAAACTAAAATCCCGAATCACCATATTTTGACTATTCATAGCAAAATAATCTCCTTTTGCTGTCACTTGTTCCATTTCAATCCCATCACAATTCCACAGTGTTTCCGATGCGTTTGGAAATGACACGTTTTTTAATGCGATTTTATTAGAACAGCGAAAGTTCTTTGGGGCTTCTATTATACTGTCTTCCATAGAAATATTCTCTGTATACCAAACACCAGCACGAGCCATTTCAAAAAATGTACAGTTTTTTAATGTGATATTCTTACTATACCATAATGGATATTTCCACTTAAACATACTTTCATATAATTCAATATTACAACTTTCTTTTAATGGGGATTCTCCATCTGTAAAAATAGTATCAAAAATTTGCAAATTTTCTCCCTGAAAGAGTGCTCTTTCACCTGTTAAAAATCCTTGTCTGATTTCTTGTTTCTCCATATTCTCTTACTCCTTTTACATCTTTATTTTAAGTATTTTTATCACTATACCTCTTTTGTTCTAACCCACTCCTCATCTTTTCTTTCATAGATACTTATCAGAATAATTCTTATCTGCCTTATATATCGTCATGATTTCATTCTACAATTAACTATTATAATTCTTCTTCTGTAAAATATCAAATACCTATAAAATTCTATATTTTTTCTCTATACTTTTCAATATAATTCTCTATTTTCAAAATCCAGAAATCATGTATCAAAAAAAATATGAATAAGTATCTGGCAGTTAATCTATAAAAAAATTGACCGATATAATACATGAGTTAGAAAGAAATATAGCCATGGATGGCATGAGTGATAGACAATTTCTCTATTATTCATGCTTTTTTCTTCTCAAAATTGCAGAAATAGGGGCGCTCCGGCAAGACGTATTCCATCGAAGCCGCGCTTTCGCTCCGTTCCAGACTTATGGAATACGTCTTGCCTCCGCTAGTTCGTTGGCTGTTCTACTTTTTGAAAAGTGAAACTTGCGATAATCTATGAAGTTTCCATGAGGGGATACAGGGAATAGATATTCAGAAAGGTCAGTAGTTCTATGAGATTCAGAATTTTGCAATCATCTAATTACAGAAAATGAGAAAGGAGCAAATATCAATATGTTAATAGAAAGAACCAGTTCTAATAGGAATACTATATACGAAAAAATGATCACCATTAGAAATCAAATAAAACGAGCAGTACCTGAAAACTCGGAAAATAAAGAATGTACGATACTATTCGGTCAAAAGATGCAAACTCTTATAGATGTTTCTGGAAATAAAGCATTAGAGAGTATAGCTCAAAAACGTGCAGCACAAATAGATAACTGTCCATATGCAGAGATGATCGATCCTGAAACAGGAGTGATTTCTTATAATGGGGTAGTATTTATACCGGATTCACAAAAAAATGCCATTTGCTTAGGCGATATGAGTAATGAAGACAATATATTGACAATTCCGTTGAGCAAAGGAGGAAGTCTTAGAGTGAATCGTAATAATATTGATCAGCTTGGAAAAGCGATTGATATGTTTTCTCCAGAAGATATCCGCCGAATCATGGAAGCGATTTCTCTAGATGCAAAAGTACAGAAAGAAAAAGCAGAAATCGAAGAGAGTAAATTTGAAGTAGGAAGGAAAATGACCGCTTCAAATTCTTTAGAGCGAAAAACAGATATAAACTCCAACACACAATATTCAGAAGAAAATAAAAAAATATCAAATACGATAAAAAATATTTCTTGGGCTATGAAACAAACATGGGAAAAAGCCAAAATCAGCTATGAATATCAGGAAGAACTAGCTCTATCTTTTCATAAAAATGAAGATAAGAAAATAGGATTATAAAACAAAAGTTTATTCCTGAAGAAAACGCTTTCACCGAAACGAGGCTTCGCTTTTTTTCCTTAAAAGACTATACAGCCCTAAATTCATAATATTTTATGAAATCGTGAATTTAGGGCAGATATCTGTCAAACTGTTATTACTCTTTTCTAATTTTACCTAACTTTCCTGTTTTCTTATTTTAGATATCAATAACATCATGCCTACACTCAATACAGAAAATACCACCGCCGATATTCCAAATCGTAAGAAAAATACCTTTTGTTCTGCTTTTTTATGCCAATCATCTTCTATCGTATAAAGATAATATTTTGTAATTATCTCATATTCCTCATTTATTTTCTCTAAATACCCTTCTGCTTCTGCCGGAATCTGGCATTTTATCCCTATTGGAAGCAATACCTCTTTTCCTTCTTTTATTTTTTTTGCATCTCTTTCTTCCATTATTACTGGAATATAAGAATCATCTGCTAATCGTACTAAATAGTATTCATAATAATTCTCTAAAGCCAATAATGGATTTGTTACAATAAGCGGATTATGAGTGGAAGAAGTTCTCAACCTTCCTGTTGATGTTCTAACTTTTCTCGTTTCTGTTTCCTTTATCCAATTTTTTCTTTGATAAATTTGTGTAGGAATCAGTTCATCTGCTAATATTGTGACATATTCCTTATAAGAAAGAGAAAGAAACTCTTCTGCCGTTGTCACCCTTGGAATATCACTCCCTGCCTTTAAACCAATATAATTATCCTTTGTTTTCTCTTCTATATCTTTTACACTGATTTCTTTTTCCGACCTTTTCAGCCAATTTTCTGGATGCACAGAAAAATATACTATACCTCCTATAATAAGAGAAATAATTACAATCATATAAGATAATACCTTGTTTCTTAACATTATTTACTCTCCTCTTTCCCTCCAATTTTTATTTTTTTCTACCTATCACTTTTTTAATATCTTTCTAATATCGCTTTCCCTGAAATCATATTTTTTCTCTTCTACGAATTGTATCCATTTTACAATCCCTTTTCCTAGTTCTATGTAAAATCCTTTTTCAAAAATATCTTCTATCTTTTCTTCTATTATCATTCCATTCCATGGGTCATATAAATAAGCTTCCTTTCTTTTTATTTCCAATAAAACCATAGTATGATATATCTGCTTTTCCTCTAACACTACATTAACTAAAATATATTCTTTTCTCTTCAATACTTTCATTATCTCTTCTTTATATTGATGAAAAATACTTTCTTCTTCCTGATAATACCCTAAATTCTCTATCTCTATCTCTTTACAAAAAATATCACCTGTAATTACATATTTTATTCCTCTCTCTTTTGCCTCATCATCTCCTGCTATATCCCCTTCATATCCTATTCCTACACCTGTATTTGCATTTGCCACAATCGCCCTTTGCCAGCCATCTATTGTAAAATACCCCTCTTTCTTTCCAACAGCCTCTACTCTAATCCCCTTTTCATCCTTTGTAAATATCCCTTTTTCATACTCTTCCGAAGATATTTCCCCTACTTTATCCTCGCTCTCATTTTCTTTTAAAATAGAAAATTTCCATTTTGGATGCCTTTTCTTATATTGTTCTCCCACGATTCTACAGGCGACCGCCCAACACCATTGCGTTCTATTTTGAATATATGGCTGTGGTTTTATAAAAAAATCATTTTCCAAAATTATTTCCTCCATCCATTCACATTTCTAAATATTTCTTTCTCTTCTTTCTTCTCTTTCTCTTCTCTCTTCTCCTTCTCTTCTTTCTTCTTCTCTTCTCTCTCCTCCTTCTCTTCTTTCTTCTTCTCTTCTTTCTTCTTCTCTTCTTTCTTCTCTTTCTCTTCTCCTTCCCTTCCCTCTTTCTCTTTGGTATCCTTTTCCGAATTTTCCATCGCCCTATACCATTCCAAAGCTTTATCAATTCTAGGTTTTTGCTTTTCACTCGTCTTATATCCAGATGGCTTTTCATATTTTGTACAAATATCTATTGCTGCCTGTTTCACCTTTATTTCATTGTCTTTTTTTTCATTATTCTCCTTCCAATTAGAATAAACCTTTTTATATGTATTAGTCAATTCATATGTCATAAATTCCATCTCTACTTTGATACATTGATCTTCCGTCGGATAACTTCCTTTCGGACATTCTTTTTCATACATCTCAATTAACTTTGATATTCTATCAGGATCTGTCCACTGTACACAGCCAAAACCGAACCTATGGGTTTTGCTGAATTCACAGCTTCCTTGTAAATTCGTCAATGCATCTATTCCAACTTGTGAAATCTTTTTCCCCGATACTTCTTTATATTCATGCTCATCATCCATATGTACTAAATATGATGGTTTATTTGATTTATAAGCAGAAGATTCAAAAAGCCCGAATTTTCCTTCATTATATACATTTCCCACTACTCCTGCAATAAACTCTCTTTCAAAACCAGCCTCTTCCAACGTCTGTGTTATCCACCTTCCTGCTTTTATCTTACTTTCATCCCACTTTCCTGTTGGAGTAATAGAAGCATATTTCGGATCTAATACTTTTGTACCGTGCTTATTCCCTTTTCCTCCATATTTATGTAATAACTTACAATCGTCCTTGGAACATCCATCTTTTTTAGGTTCATCCTCATTCGTTTGACTCTGTCCAGATTCTTTTGGCTGAATTAAACCTCCATATTTACAAACCAAAAATGATCCTACTGTAACAGTCGCTCTTCCTTTTACTTTTTCTCCCTTTTCTGCTGCACTTCTGTCACTGGGATCTTTTTCTCCATTATCTACTATCCTAGTTTCATCATAAGTATCCATCCAAGTTCCTATAATAATAGGTTGACATTTTTTCCCCGGCTGTGTATTTCCCGTTGTCCCATCTTTACTATTTTCCGGTGTCTTTACACACATAATATTCGGTCCTGGAGGCATATCTGGACCAACAGGAGAACACACTCCAAACCAAGTGATATTTTCTGTTTCTCCTGCCACACAATCCCATTCATGTACTACAGGATGTTCTCCAATATATACTCCATGACATTTGGATAAATTCAAATGTCTGATATGTGTTCCATTAGAACAGATTAATTTCGCCCCTCTTACTAAATACTCTAAACTTTTTGTTTCGCTATGATTCGCGAGATATTCCTTGATTTTTTCTTCTTGCTTTTTCTCATCCTTCTCATTTTTTCCTTTTTCTTCATCTACTTTTCCCTGCATACTCTTTAAAAGTTCTCCTGCCTTTTGATCAGAATCTTTTAATTTTATTTGTTCTTGTACCTTCTCTGCACCTGTCATCAGCACTCTCTCCTTCTTCTGCTTCTATCTCTACTTCTACTAATCCAACCCCAACCGTTCCTCTTTTTAAAATACTTTCTACAACCTCTAAATTTCCTGCTATATAACTATCAGAATTTATTCCTGCTATCTTAAAAATAGCATGTCCTTCTATCTTAGACTGCAAAAAAACAGCCTGATGAATAAAACTTCTATCAAGATTAAGCCGACTACTTTTTGATAAACATTCCACTTCTGGCAATATAGGAAGAAAATATCGTTTGCATTTTTCATACTTCGGATCTAAAAGTATCACCTCTTTATATATCACCCCTTTTTCATACATACATATCACATCTTTCACTATATCAGACACCAAAAAAAATGGATCTGATATAATATCAGTAAATATAGTATTTGGATTATCCCTGATAAAAAAAAGCTCTCGTTTCGGCAATTTATAAGCACTCTGCGGATGAATATTTCTCTTATCTATCTTTTCATACCAATTTATAATATTCGGACTGGTTGTATAAATAGAATCTGTCTTTAATAAAAAATATTTCATTCTTAACTTTTAACTTCCTTTCTAAACTATTCCGTTATGAATATTACGAATATAAGTTATCCTATAAGAACGCGCTCCCGCTCCGTTCCAGACGTAATGGATACTAAATTCGCAGCTCCGCCCCTTGCGGAACTGCTCATTAAGTACCAACGTCCTCCAAGGGTTCTTCTAGGATAACTTATATTCTAAGCCAACCATATGACTATTCCACCCTCCCTTTCCCCAAACTAACACAATCCACTCCCCTATCACACAAATCCTTACCTATCACTTTTACGAAAAAATCTCACACCACTAACTATAATCCTTGCCCAGCCAAAAAAGTAACGTCTGAACGATACGATGTCTAGGCAGACCCTTGGAAGACGTTGGTACTTAATGAGCAGTCCTGTTAAGGGCTGCGAATTTAGTATCCACTACGTCTGGAACGGAGCGAGAGCGCGTCTGACAAGACATCGTATCGTTCAGACGTGAACCACGTGAACCCATCACGAATCACTCCCTCCCCCACAACTTCATCGGCTTTTCCATATACCTCCCAAAAAGTATAACAACATCCTTACTCAAACTTGAAACAACCTCTTCTTTCATCTCCCCCAACACCAAAAAAGTCTGTTCTGCCATCTGTTTCAATAACACCGTTCCTAAAGCATAATAATTTAATACATATTCCTTTCCTATTTCATTCACTTCATATTCCTGTAAACGAATCACACAACCTCCTAACTTCTTTTTTAACCCCTTCATATCTTCTTCAAAAAAATCAAATAAAAATTTTAACTTAAAATACAAACAAATAGGATTTTCATCTAAATAGAATCGATTATCATAAAAAGCCATTTCATATTCATAACTTTTCGTCACTATACTGCTATTTAACATAGAAATTAAAATATATTGTATCTCTTTTTTTCTTTTCTTACCTTCTTTTAACCCCTGAAAAATCGTTTTGACAAATTCTTCCTGTATTTCCACCTCATGTTGTAAATAATAATTCATTATCTCATCTGTATTCTTTTTTATTCTCTCCTCTAAAATAGGATATGCCTTCTTTTCTATTTCCTCCCATCTTTCCATATTAGCTCTCCTTTTATTCTATTTGTACTCTCGCGCCTTTCATGACTAAATTATCTGACAATTTCATCTGTGTACTCCCTTGATTTAAAACAATCGCGTTTGGAGCAAAGATTTGAAGTTCTGAATTTGTGCTAGAAATATCAATCGCTTCTTCTGATTTTATCAAAATCTCTTTATTACTGATAATTTTAATTCCCTCTTTATCGGAAAGTTCTACTGACATTCCTGCATTATTCGTTAAAATAATCTCATCTGGTTTTAATAATACTTCTTTCCCTTGTTTATTCATAATAGATTTATAATCAGGATTTATTCTTTCTTCTACATTAGAAGTTTTTATATGAGTAGAACTCACAGCATATGCTTCTTTCTCCTTTTCAGATGGAAAATAAATTCTCACATTATCTCCTACCTCTGGCATACAATACCACCCTGTCCCATCTGGGGTGGAATATATCGTAGCATACTCAAACAAACGCTCTCCTGTTTTATTTTTATTTTCATCTTGAAAAATTGATACTTGTATTTTATCTTTTTGTACACTTAAAACACGCCCTTCTAAAGATGCTCCTATCATATTGGTATTATATATTGGCGCTACTTGAACCATTTCCCTCACTACGAGAGAATAAACATGAACTAACTCATTTCCTTCTAACTCACTCTCTATTTTGATTATGCTGAAGTTTTTTCCTTGAAAGGATACGATATCCCCTAAATGATAGATTTCTCGATCTTTTACGATATAATAGGTAATGCCATTTTCTTTTTTTATGGTATACTCATTATTTTCTAGTTCTATATTTTTATTTCTCTGCGGTAATCCAAACGAATATTTTACTCCCTGTAAGGTGTGGTTAGGAACTAAGCAAGCAGAAAAATGGCTAGCTAACCTTTTCGCAAATGTCCAGTCTGTTTCCCCATATTGGCAGATAAAATTATCTATGGTCTTTCCTTTTCCATGTTCCATAATAAATACATATTCTATATAATTATCTGAAAAAGAATTTAAAATATCTTCATAAGTAAGACTTTCCTTTTGGTAGCTGCGAATATGTTTCTCTCTGTCCATCAAATAACTGCTTGTTTTCACTTCCAGATATAATGTTTTTACATGATTTTGTGACTGTATTCTTCCCTCTGCTACAATACCAGAGAATAATATTTTCTCTTCCTCTTCTTCTATCGCTACAATATCCACCCATAGATCGTGGAAAAACATTTTTAAATACTCTTGTTCTTTTTCCTCTCTTATATGACCAGAGATAGAAACTGTCCCATGTTCATTTATTTCTTGTATTCCCCTATATTCTAATAGATCCAAAAGTTCAAATTGTTTTATCTTTATGTTCTGTGCCCTCATAATTTATCCCTTCTTTCTAGTACAATCTTCTATTGAAGATATCACCTGATTGACAGCCTCTTTCCATTCTATCATATCTTGATAAAGACAATTAAAATTTCCATGTACTAACTTTTTGTCTATACAAGTGACATACATCATATTATACATCTGTGCATCCATCGCATAACTTTTGAAATCAAACCAGCTAATGGTAGTGGTTTCTAATTTTTTCTCCTCTAACTCATAAAAAATATAGGCAGGATTTAATTGTTTCAACATCTTTTGAGATTGTTTTGCTGCATCTTTTACTTGAGTTTCTTCTAGATCTAAATCATATTTACTGAAAGTAAAATTTACGGTTGTATCTAAAGTTGTTTTTATTATTTGAGGTCTGAGTTCAGACAGATATTTCAAACGCACTAAATTAGATGGCATATCGACTAAAATAGTGGGCAATAGAATACTCATCTTATCTTCAAACAAAAACATCCGCTCAAATTCAACTTTTTCATTTTTAATATACATACCTGTTTCTAAGTTAGAAAATTTTTCTTTTCTCGCCTTATCCCTTAATTCTAATATCTTTTCATCAAAAAAATCCATATTCTTTTCTCCTTTAAAAGAATCTTTTATCTTTTTTTTCTGTTAAAATCGCATCTATCATTACAATCAATATGATTGTCAAAAAAGCTGCAAGACCTATCAGCCATATGATAGAACGAAACATTCTCATTTCATTATTTACCATTAATTGGAAAACTATATCAATCATATAACAGACCAAAGCAATTGGAATTAAGATTGTGTAAATAATAAAAGCTGGCTGTCTTAATTTATTTCTATCCCTTACATTACAAAGCCCATTAGGTCGATTCCTAATACAAATCTTTCTGAGAAATTCATTCTCAATCACATAATATTTTTTCCACTTTTTATAAGGGAAGTATGTACTTGTACATCTTCCTGCTTCCCACATCACCCAAAAACAATAGACCCCATAGAATATATATACTCCCATTCTTTATCCCCCTTGTACAGTTTGGCAGTTGAATTTTCGTTTTCGAGCAGCCTTTTTTCCTTTTAAAAGTATTTTTATTTTTCTGTTAAAAACGCGTCTATGATCGTAATGATAGCTGCAAGAAAAAATGCTGCTATGCTAATAATTGTTGCAATAAAAAATATATATGCCCGAATTTTAGCGTCCACTCCTATATTGAATTGCACTATAAAGCCAATTGTATAGAAAACTAAAAAAGTTGGGATTAAAATAGTATAAATAATAAAAGCTGGCTGTCTTAGTTTATTTTTATCTCTTAAATTGAAAGCCTCGTTTCTAATACAAATTTTTCTTAGAAATTCATTCTCAATCATATGATATTTTTTCCATTTCTTATAAGGAAAATATGTACTCATGCTTCTTCCCATTTTACACATCAGTAAAAAACACACTATCCCATTATATAGATATTGCCTCATTATTTTATCCCCCTTTTTTTCCAATTATCCTAAAACAGACTATAAAATGGATTAGAATCAGTAGATTTTTTCTCTCAAATTTGACAATTGAATTTTTTTGATCAATGAGCTTTTTGTGTATTCTCTTCCTCTTCTTCGTCTTGTTTCCACATATTTATAAACCTTTCTCCTGTTGCTTTTAATACATTCGCTCCTATTCCTTTACTAGACCCTTTTATAACTACCTTTGCAGCATCTCTTCTATAAAGTGAATCAAAAAAGTGTAACCCATATCCGCTTTCCATATGTCCCGGTCTTCTGTATCCATATCCATTTCCGCCAAGATATCCTGTAAATCCTCCCCAAACGGTAGATATTATCATATCTTTCGTATCTCCTCCTTCTAACCAACTCTGAAATCCAGATGACAAACCATTAAATACTACTTGTCCCCCTACTCCTATAGGTGTAGCTGCAAAAGCTCCGCTCGCTGCGCCAAATGACATATCTATTATCACCTTTTTCGGATCAATTTCTTCTCCTTTTATTGCAGAACTAGCAACGCTAGTGACACCAGCCGCTACTGCTCCTATTGCTGCACAAGTTAATATGGTTGCCACTGCTACGGCTGGTGCTAAAACTACTGCTGCTACAATCGCCACAGCAGCAACTGCTATTGCTCCTAAAACTGCTCCCCAAGATATCGTGTTCTGTGGTGCTGGCAGTACTTGTGGTGCATCTTGAAATGGACTATAAGATACAAATTCTGTTCCACATAATATTCCTTGTTTTCCTAATGCATTGAATTGAAAATTCATTCCAAAATAGCTGTCCGTATTTCCTGTTCCTCCAGTTGGAGGATTTTTTTTCTCTCTTTTTAAAATTTGTTTTTCTTTCTCCGCAATATGTAAAGCAGTGCGATATGTTTGGATTTGCTGTGGCATATGAATCGATACAATAGGGGCTTCCATTCGGATTTTATTTCTAGATATAAATTCTATTTTGTTATGGCTTTCTAAATTGAGCTTCTCATCATCATTTAAAGAAATTTCAAGTGTGTTTCCATTATCCATACCAGATTTTAAAGAAAGAACAGATGGATAAAAATTTAATTCTTTCCCATGTTCTGTTTCTAATCCTCTTTTATTGCTGTCAGACATAGCAGCACAAGTACTTCCATTTGTTCTTAAACTATTCGTCGCTTTTCCCTTTCGCTCATCACTGCTTCCAAAATATAAATTAACTTTTGTTCCTATTTTTGGCATACAATACATAATATTGCCTGTTTCTGGTGTCCATGAATAAGGATATTCTCCTTTTTTATTTTCACCATCAATATCTAAACCAATATAGACTTTTTCTCCCTCTGTTTTCATCACCTCTCCTTTTAATGCCAATCCTATAAAATTGGAATTAAAGACAGTTTTTGTCCATAAATACTGCGGTTTTGCTATCTTATATATAAACTGAATCTCTCCTTTTTTTAACTGTGCTAGTTTCTCGCAAATAATAAAATCTTTCCCTAGATAATGAATTTTATCTCCTATTTCATAATTTCCTGTTTCATTTATTCTATAATATAGAAATGTATCTTTTGATAATTCACTATAAGCGCCTTCCTCATAATATCTCTTATCTATACCTACCTCATATTCCTTTTTTTCAGGAATTATTTTCTGTTCTCCATCTCTCATTCCAAACCATACATGTGCCTTTGGACTCAAAAGATCACTTAATAAATATCCATGAAAATGACTAGATAATCTTTTTAAAAATTCCCAATCCGTTTCTTCATATTGGATAATAGGCTCTTTTATCGTAACCCCCTCCCCTATCGTGCAAATACCACAACTATCATATTCCGCTAAAATACTTTGTACTATCTGTTCATAGGTCAAATTGATATTTTGAAAGGAACGGCTTTTTTTCTCTCTATCCATTTGTTGGCTTCCCGACACTGCAACGATAATAATTTGACTCATTCCTGCTTCTTGAAAAATATATATCTTTTTAATCAAACCATAAAATAATAGGATATCTTTTTTGTCATTCTCTCTTTTTTGTTGTATTAATTCTATTTCCGTATCTTCTATTTGCCTATTTAACTGTAATTTCTCTCTTTCTAAGTATCCTCTCAGCGTTAAAATTCCATGTTCATTTATTCGATGTTCCAATTTGATATCTAATATCTGCGATATGGGAAGTATGCTATTTAACTTTATTTCTGACATCGTTATAGTTTCTGTTCTATTCATTTTAAAATACCCTCTTTCAAATTTTAAAACTTCTCTTCACCTGCTTCTTTTATTCTAAAATTTCATAAAAAAAAATAAAGCTATCATTACTAAGTCATTCGCCTCAAATTTCTCTTCTTAGTAACTGCTGCTTTATAGAAATATTCTTTTCATTTTTAAAAAAGTTTTTTATTGTCTGTTTTTTTGCCTGCCCCTTTTTTCTTAATATAAAAAGGATATTTCTTATGTTACTTTCATACTTTTGCTTTTTAGAAACTTATGTGGCTTCTTTTTCTATTGTATTCTATCATAAGCATTACTTCCCGTCTTTTTTTCATTATGATATAATTTTGTCAAAATGTCAAGTTCCTTATAACAATATTCTGGCTATTTCTCTAAAAATTCAAGCTTTTTATTTGTTATTATGAAATTCGTTTTTCACAGATTAGAACAGCCAACCATCTAGCGAAGGCAAGGAAATATTCCATAAGAAGCCCCTTGGAAGACGTTGGTACTTAATAAGCAAACCCGCAGGAAGCGGGATTTGCGAATTTAGTACCATTACGTCTGGAACGGAGCGAGAGCGCGGCTTCGCTGGAATACTTCCTTGCCGCAGCGACCCTTTCATCCACTTTTCCTATTTTATAATATCTTGAAATATTAAAGCAAATATACCAAAATCAAGAACCCCACTACTCTACAGCGCTGCAGAACAGTGAGGTTCTTGTATTATTTTTCTTTTTAAAATACATGCTGTTTCTTGAAATCTCTTTCTCTTTTCTTATACTTTCTCTATTGCATTATGTACTAGATTTATTAACTCTTAATTCCAATCCATTTAAAATCACAGAAAAGTATAAAAGTAACAACCAAAGTTTGTCTATTTTACTAATTCTTAAGACTTTCAAGATAATTAATTGCCTCATACACATTAGAAAATGTTTTACAATTTCTACACAACCATTGATTTCTTATATCAGTATCCTCAAGCCCCGGAAGACCATCCTGTAATAGATTCTTTATAGTTTTCTCAGAGTTTATCACTGCAATAGGATAATTTTCTGCAATTTTGAATATAGCTTGTTGATTTCCTTTTACGTAGGTAGATTCTTTTACTGCTATTTCTGCAATTACTCTTTCTTTTTCAGCAACAGTCTGTAATGGTGGTACATACATTTTGTAATGTAGCATCAGCCAATATTCTATGCATCCTGTAGTCATTAATAATCTTACTCGAATATTAGGATTTTTTCTCAATTTCCTCAATCGTTTTATAATAGTAATTCTATCATTCCATTTACCAATATCCTTTGTTTCCACATCAAAGAAAAACCATCTGTTACTTCTGCACTGTTTTTATATTTTATGTTGTTCTTAAAAAGAGCATCTGCTTCATCAAATAAACCAGTGGAACTTGGACGTTTTATTACTGCCACATCTTGAAACTGCTTTTTCAAAAAATCTGTATATGCCTGCTCACTTTCACCTTCACAAAAAACATAAATCAATGGTTTTGTCTTTTTGAATTGACGAAGCATTATTCTATCTCCTCCATGTCAATATCAGGAGTTGCACCATACTTACCTAATAAATATCCTTTTCTGATATTTTCCGTTGTTTTTGTTGTAAATTCACTGATACTATAAAGTTCTGAAGAACCATCATCATGCTTCTTATCAGCAAAATAAAATTGATCTTTTCTAAGAAGTTCCATATTCATAAGTTCTGTATTGTGAGTAGTAAATATAATCTGCGCACCATTAGAATTTGTCTTCTTACTCTGAAACTTAGCAATAATAAAGTCAACAAGCATTGGATGAAGTTCTCTTTCAAGTTCATCGACGAATAAAACCCCTCCTTTTTTCAATGCTGATTCAATTGCAGGTGCAATAGACATAAGTTTTCTCGTACCATCAGACTCATCTGATAATTCTAATGGATATAAATGCAAACTACCATCTTCGCTTTGTCCCTGATGAAAAGAAGTAGCTTTTACTTGTCCCAATTTTAATTTTGTTTCAGAATTATTAGATGTTTCAGATAAAACATTCATAAACTGATTCAATGCTTCTTTTATTCCTTCTGGAATATCTTTTGGAAAATCTAATCCCTCCTTTACTTCCTTACTGTCTATTTCAAACTTCATATCTTCAATACCAAAATCTGCTGCTTTAGCATAATCAGAAATAGCTTTTAACATATTTGCATCATTGGAATAATCTAATAATTGCTTGGGAATATCTGCATAATCCCTTGAAAAAAATATCTGTTCTCTAAACCATTTCATGGCATTTGTACAAGCAATATCATTCATAGTACAAGCAACGGAAAAAAATAACTGATTTTCAGCTACAGTTTCACTGATAAGTTTTCTCTTTGGTTTATCTTCTGTAAAAGAAAATTTTTGATTTTCTCTTAAAAATACAAGTGCTTTTTGTCCCTTTGGTGCATGATATAAGGATTCTTTCGTAATCTTTTCCCTTGTAGCAGAAAATGTATACCAATATTTTATATCTTTAATGATATAAATGAACTCGAACTCTGACGGTTGATTTTTTGAAGTATCATTCAGCATGAATGGAACTACTGGAACAGATGCATTCTCATGTTGGGTTCTCTGAGCATTCTTTATAAATTGTACAGCAAACCAAAAAGCACGAATTATATTACTTTTTCCACCACCATTTTTACCATATATTGCTACTCCGGGCAATAACTTTAAGTTATGATATGAAATCAAACTATTCTTAAAAGAACTCAAACCTGTAGCCTCCATTGATAACACTACATCATCTCGAAATGATCTATAATTTTTAAATCGGAATTCTATAAGCATATCAACACCTCCAAGAATAGTATATCCATCTTTTTAAAGAAATACAATTATTTTTATCTATATTTTTTATTTTTTTGTTTATATTTCTATTATTTCATCTATAATTAACCTTTTTTCTTACCTATCACTTTTTTCTCTATCTGATTTAAAATAATATCTTAATCTTTTCTAGTTTCCTTTATTAATGTCTTTTTTAGTTCTTTTGTTATTCTTTCTTTTTCTTCTTCTATCATTTTTTCTGCTATTTTATAAGGAAATTCTGGGCTAATTCTAAATAGAACTCCCTTTTTTACCATCTTCACTGCATAGGGAAATAATTCTTTTGCTTCCCCTTCATAAAGCATGATATCTCCTTCTATTCTCACATACATGCCCGCTTCACATACACTGAGTTTCGTTATTTCTGCTATCTGTTCGATTTGTTTCTCGCTCTCTTGTCCTGTCAGATATATCATATAATATTCATTATCCATCTCCATATATTGACTTTCTAACTCTTTCCTATCTTTCACTGTCCATTTTTTACATGGATTACAATACAATCCATAGACTTTTTCTTTCTCTGTCTGTTCTACTTTTCCCATTAATTCTCCGCCACAATACAGACACCCTGTTCTCTCTTTCTGATTCTCAGCAGAACTCTTTTTCTTTTCTTCCCTCTCTGTTTTCTTCCCCTCTTCTTTCTTTTCCATTTTATCAGAAGCATTTTCTTTTATCTGTTTCTTTTTGGGTTTCCTTTCTTTATTTTCTAACTGATTCTTTATCTCCTCTCTGATCTCTTCCTTCTCTTCTTTTGTCTGTTGTCCATCTAGTTGAAATGGAAATTCTGGTTCGATTTCAAAATATAAATCATTTTTTAACAAATATTCTGCCATATCCCATATATTTTCTGCTGTGTCCTCTGCCACTACAATCTCTTCCCCTATCGGTAAATACCTTCTCGCTTCTTCTATGGAAATCTCTGCTATCTCTGCGATTTTCTCTATTTGATACCGATTTTCTCCTCCTGCTAATTTCAATTGATAAATTTCACTATCCTCAAATGTTGAGATATCTTCTAAAGGTTTATTGGTTTTTATTTTCCATTCATTACAACTCTTACAATAAAAACCATAATACGTATTTCCATCTAACCTCTCTACTTTTCCAAATACTTCTTTTCCACAAAGATTACACGTTTTTTTCCAAGACGGTGCGAGATGTAATTCCTGTTTTTCATGAATGGGCATATGATACTTCTTTTTTATTTTCGGTTTTTTATAACACCATTCTTCCTCAAATTCTGTTTTGGGGATTTCTTTGATTGATTCTTTTTCTTTAATTTCTTTCATTGCTTCATAGTCATAAAACCATTCAAAATAATTCCAAAAAATATCTTCTCGATTTATTTTTAAATATTCATAGATAAAATCTAACGCAATCTTTTCATGTTCATATAATTCTTCGATCATTATGGTAAAAGCTAGATTCTCCCCTCTTGCTATCCAATCATACTTTTCCTCTTCTTGTTCTATTTTACTAAAAAAAGATATGATAATTCTTTTTCGGATATCTGTGAGATGTTCTATGGAATCAGCTATTTTAAACTCTATATAAAAAAATTCTCTGTCTTCGGAATAGGACTTTTTTCCTCTTTTTATCTTTAAATTGGCATTTTCTGCTGCGGTTTCTATATCTTGTATGACTTTATCTGCCTTGATTTCTTCTTTCTTTTTTAATATCATTCCTCCATAATGGATATGGTAATTCGATATACACATTTCTTCTCTCCTTTTCTCTTTAGTCTATCATTCCTAATACTTTCGCTAAACGCATCGTTATTTTTTCTCGTTCTTCTTCTGACATTTCTTCTATCATTTTATAAGGAAACTCTGGATAAATTCTAAATAAAAATCCTTGTCGCATGATATGAATCGCTTGAGCAAATACTTCCTTTGCTTTCCCTTCATAAAGAAAAATTTCCCCTTCCTCTTTTAAATAAACACGGGCTTCATAAACGCTAATCTTCGCTGCTTCTGCGATATGATCCATTTGTTTTTCGTTCTCTTTTCCTGTAAGAAAAATTTTGTAAGTTTCTTTATCTATTTCTGTATTATAATATTCTAGCTTTTTGGTATCCTGAATCGACCATTCTTTACATTGCTTACAATATAACCCATACCTCGCTTTTTTCTCTTTGTATTCTACTTTTCCAGTTAATTCTCCTCCGCAATACCTACACCCTATTATTCTTTTCCTTTTCATCTCTTCTCCTTTTCTGTTCTCCTAAGTGTATCTTTGTTATTCCTTCTCTTCTTATAAAGATATCTTCTCCGTATCAAGTCATAGCAAAAACCCTTTCTTTTTATTTGAAAAAGGATAACAGTTCTTGTCTGATGTCTTCTCTTGCACCATAGTCTCCTCCAAATAGCTTATAAGGAAATTCTGGAACAATTTTAAACATGATATCGATATCTCTCACAAGCAAAGCATATAGCTTACCCGCGATTTCCTCTGCCGTTCCTTCAAAAATAGGAATTTCTTTTCCTATGGGTAAATACTTTTTTGCTTTACTTAATGAAATACCTGCCAAATCGGAGATCTTCTCCAGTTGTTTTTTATTATCTCCTCCAATTAACATAATTTTATAAATCTTTTTATCATCCCCGATTAATACTTCAGGTAATTTTCCTATGCTTTTTACCTCCCATACCTTACACTTTTCACAAAATAATCCGTAATATTTTATTCCTTCTATGACTTCTACCATTCCCACTAACGGGGAATTACATAATGTACAATGCATAATCTTCTCCTTAATATAATGTTTAATATTCCTTTCCCTAATTATGAAATAAAATAGATTGGTTTTACTTTCGTTTTCTTATTTTATGTTTTTGAAACGCTTTCTTTACAAAGTTTTATAAATTCTGGTATGTTTCTATGCTGTAAAATTTTGAGTTAGTTTATGAAGTGAAGCTAAAAAAATAGAAGAGAAGAGAGATGAAAACTGATCTGTATTGTTAAAAATCTCCTCTTTTTTGATTCAGATAGAAATAGTATCATTCAGTGTACAGTTTAAGTAAAGAATATTAGCATATTTTATTTGAATATATAATTATCTTCTATCATATAATTTAATATAAACATCACAAAATATATATTCTCTTTTAGTTTTTAATATAATTTTTCATTATTCCGCCATAATTCCTGATACAACAACTTTCTAAAACACCATCTAATGTTTTAACAGCATTTTTCATGGTAGAATTATCATCTGGTATGATATAATCTCTCTTCTTTTTCAGGTAAATAAACATCGATTCTTATTCATAGGAAACAGGATATACTCCCATAAACAATCTAAAAATTCTTGTGAAACATTTCCCTTTTTATATCTTATCCAGCTTGATAACCACCCTACCCTTTTTTTTAACAAAATCCTTCTTCTTAATTCTAATAAAAAATTTTTTTCTTCCATTTTCATTATTCCTCTTACCCTTATATATTTTATAACTCATAAATGAATTTTCCTATACTTATTGTAAATCTGATATTACATTTCTTTCTTTTATTCCAACTGATAATACCTTTTAAGGAGCTGCTGTTTTAATGATTGAAAAATTATGAAACAGCAACTCCTTAAAAGGTATTTTCTTTACTTAGCACGATAATGGGAGCGACATTGCAGAATCTCAATTTTATTATCAATTATGCGATAGATAAGACGATTGGAATCATCTATTCTACGACTCCAGTAGCCTTGAAGATTACCTTTCAGTGGTTCAGGTTTTCCGATGCCTAAATGACCATTGCGGTCAATATCTTGAAGTAACAGGTTAATACGTTTTAATGTTTTTTTGTCTTGTGTCTGCCAATACAAATAATCTTCCCATGCAAAATCGTCCCATGACTTAATCATCATCCACCTCAATCAGTTCATGTACTGTACCACCATTTTTTTCCATACGTTCTTTAGAAATTAATAAACGGGCTTGATTTTCAGCGGAATAAAATGGATCAGCGCGAAGTTCAAAGGGAATCCCATTATAACGTACAACTTGTTTCAAGAACATTGTAGTCGCAGCCGAAAGACTGATACCCAAATCAGAGAAAATTAATTCAGCTTGTTGTTTCAAAGTGTCATCAACACGAATATTTAAGTTAGCCATATGCAATTACTCCTTTCTATATAAAATAGAATATCGCAAAATTCGTAATTTGTCAACACAATGCACGAAATATAAAATCAATAATGTTATTTATTTCTATCTTATTTTTTAGACTATCTACATTATCATTTTCTTAGATATCTATCTTAAACCAGCAGAACAGTTAATTTAAAATATTTTTTTATAGTTCCAAATAACTACAACAATTCTTGCAAATCCATTTGTACTTTGTTTTATCGCTTGGATTTTTGTGATATTCTGCTACCGTTTGACATTTCATTTTTTCTTCTGTTTCTTTTTCTATTATTTCATATGCTATGGTTGCTCCAAAATATTGGAAACAATTTTGGCATTGATAGCCTTCTTCTTTCTGCACCTTTCTGATAAATGTCATATTTTTCTTCTTTTCCTTCTCACTATAGACAAAGTTTTGTATCTTCTTTTTATAAATTTCTGTGGTCGGTTTTGGTC
>CAJUHN010000037.1 GCA_910585935.1 uncultured Lachnospiraceae bacterium
ATCTAACTTCGTTTGACATCTCGGACATATCCAACTTCTTATCCTTTCCTCTTTCTTTCCTTCTCGATGTCCACACCTTGCGCATATCTGACTACTTGGATAGTACCTATCTATAACACTCAATCTTTTTCCATACCATTTGCACTTGTATTCCAGTTCTCTTTTTAACTCATACCATCCTACATCCGATACACGCAAATTCCTTTTCGCGCTATCCGTTTCTTTCATTTCCGATACCGCTAAATCTTCCATGCAGATAGTGTCATATGCTTTCACCAAATAATCCGTAATTTTATGAATATAATCTTTCCTTTGATGAGCGATTTTCTCATGTATTTTTGCAATCTTTCTTTTCACTTTGGTAAAGTTGGAACTACCGATTGTTTTTCTCGATAATTCTTTCTGCACCTGTTCTATTTTTTTTAATTGCTTTTCAAAAAATCCCTGGTTCGGTATCTTTTCACCAGTAGAAAGTACCACAAAATCTACTAATCCTAAATCTATCCCTACATTTTGATTCGTCTTTTCTAATGGTAGAATATCATTCGTTTCTACTACAAGGGAAACATAATATTGGTTTGTTGCCGTTTTCGATACCATGGCTTGTTTTATTTTCCCACAAAAGGAACGATGTATCTTTGCTTTCACCTTTTTTAGTTTTGGGAGTTTGATTGCGTTACCCATCACTTCTATATTTTGATTGACACATTTCGTTGTATAGCTTGTCACATCATTTCTCTTTTTACTTTTAAATCGAGGCTTGCCACCCTGTTTTTTGTAGTATTTGTCGTATGCACTTGCTAAGTTTTCTATACTGGATTGTAAGGCGATGCTATCTACTTCTTTTAAAAAAGCATAATGTTCTTTTCATTCTTTTATCGCATTTACATGGTCAAATTTGTGAAAGCATTTCGATTTATAATCTTGAAGTGGATACCCTTGTTGTTGCATTTCTTTCACTTTTGTCCACCTATCTTCTTCTTTCTTTTGCTCTGCTCTACAAAAGTTATAGACAAATCGGCAACAACCAAAGGTCTTTTCTAGGAGTTCTTTTTGCTCCTGATTGGGATATATTCTGTATTTGTATGCTTTTAACATAAGATGTTCCACCTCACTTTCTTTGATTTTCTATCTATTTCCTAATTTTTTCCATTATAGCATAGTAATTGTAGTAAGACCATACTCAGAAACGTAATTCTTCTCCCACTTATAGAAGTGGGAGTATTTTTACTGGTTTTTAGATAAATAACATTTCTCAAAATATAATAAATCCATATATTCACAACCTAATACATAATTACATTAATCTTTAAATAAACTATTAACTATTAACAATTTTATATCATAATAAATATAATTTATCCTGTTATTCATGTAACAATTACTAGCCCACGAAAACAAGTAGCGGAAGGCAAGCCCCTATTCCAAAAGAAGCCCCTTGGAAGACGTTGGTACTTAATAAGCAGTTCCGCAAGCGGGGCTGCGAATTTAGTACCGCTACGTCTGGAACGGAGCGAGAGCGCGGCTTCGTTGGAATAGGGGCTTGCCTTCCGCGGAAACCCACTCAAAAAGTTTCCCCTCTCTTTCTTAAAGCCCCATAAACTGGTATGGTCAACATCAAAAATCTCAAACAATTCGCCAATAATGTGCCTGCCGCCAATCCAAAAAGCCCATAAAATTTCGCTCCAACAAATGCGAATAAAATATAGGAAATAGCATACGTCGTTTCCACTTTTACCTGCAGTTTCATATCACATAACCGAATCGCCATCATATTCACAATACTACAACTATAATAAATAATCTGTCCCAAATTTCCGATATCCATAATCGGAAGCGCTGCTTGATAAGAAGAACGATATAAAAGATAAATGATGATTCTAGAAGCAGGAATACCTGCGAGAAAGAAAAAAGCAATCGCCCCCAAAGAAGCTGATACCACCTTATTTACCATTTTTTTATCTAGTGGAATAATGCCTTTCGATATATTGCTCAACAAGACAGCCGTAATAGGAGGTATAATTAATGCAACACATTTTCCATAAAAAGTCGCAATATAGTAAGTAGAAACCAATTCCTCTCCTAATAAAAAAGATACCAAAAACCGATCCATGTATATCAAAATATAACTGATAAGATATGAACTTGTGAGCGTCGCTGCATTTTTTATTGTCTTTGAAAATGCTTCTGATACCTTGTGTAAAGCAGTAAATGCCTTCCCCTCTATTGCCGCATAAATTACCGCTGAAGCTTCTCCCACTACTATAATCAGATACCATGGTGCTCCTTTTGTATAAAAAAAGTACCCCACTAAATACCCCCCTGCCATAATAATAGAAGAGATGAGAATCCTTTTATAATTAATTTCTATACGAAACATGCACTCTGAATATAACCGCAGCATCATAAACACAGCAGCAAGACCAAAAAATACACTCTCTGTCAAACTTTCTTTCTCATAAAAAATACTATATGATACCAATATCAAAAAAGATAAAATCGCTTCCGTAAAAATAATAATACGATATTCCGCAGCTCTCTTTTCATCGCTCTCCTGATTTAACACTCGTATATGATTCAATGCCTCGCCACAGCTATACGCAAAAACGCTGATATAGCCTAAGAGCACGACATAATGCCCGAATCCAGCATCTCCCATTCTGATATTCATCCATGGCTCTACTAAAAATTTGAGTACAACGAAAAAAATCACTTTCGCTCCAATAGATAAAATGCCATCTTTGAGCATTTTATTCTCCATCAGAGTTTTTATCTTTTTCAAAATTAATCCTCTCCTCTTCTACTACCAATGGGCGTTTCATCACTCTGGAATTGATAGTCAAAATATATTCTCCTAACAGACCAATAAAAAATAATTGAATAGAACCTAATACAAACATTCCAATTAAAATAGGAGCTGTTCCTGCAATAAATCTGTCCCAATATATCAATTTTAGAACCAAATATATAATAGCTATCGCCATGCTGGTAAAAGAACAAATACACCCAAAGAAAGTCGCTAACCGAAGCCCTGCTTTTGTATAGGAAGTGATGCTCAACATTGCTGCATCATATAATCTATAGAAATTATTGCTGCTCTTTCCCGCTTTCCTCTTTGGCTGCTCATAGGGAATATCTTTTCTTCGATATCCTAGTTCTGCTACTATTCCTCTCAAAAACGGAGTAGGGTCATCTAAATCTCTCAACACTTGAATAAACTTCTTATCATATAACCCAAACCCTGTAAAATGTTCGATTTGTTCGACATCAGAAAGTTTTTTAATCATTTTATAATAGCAAGTTCTCAAAAAATACATGATTTTATTTTCTTTACTGCTGGTTTTTATTCCAGATACAATTTTATAACCTTTTTCCCACTCTTTTACAAACTTTGGTATCATTTCTACTGGATCTTGAAAATCCGCCGCCACTAAAATACCACAATCTCCTGTTACCTGTAATAAACCATAATAAGGAGATTTAAACTGTCCAAAATTCTTGGCATTAAAAATCGCCTTTATCTTCGGATTTTTTCCGCATAGTTCTCTTAAAAGCTCTCTTGTCTTATCCTGTGAATCGTTGTCAATAAAAATAATTTCATAATCATAATCCGGCAACTCTTTGTTAAAAATTTCAATCACTGCTTCACTGATGGGAACTACATTTTCTTCTTCATTGAAGCAGGGAATTACAACACTAATTGTCTTCATTGTTCTTTTTCTCTTTTCCTTTTACACCAATTTATGGTTTCTTTTATACCTTCTTCAAAAGATATTTTTGGCAAAAATCCTGTATCTTTTGTCAATTCCTCTATATCTGCACATAAATACATCACCTGATGAAAAGCATAAGGCAGCTCTCCTATCCCTATCTGTGCATTTTCATCTATCGCATCTCTAATCATCGAAATATATTCCTTAATCATTTTTGTCTTTCCGCTTCCTATAGGATATACTTTTCCGTCTACCCCATTCTCAGCAATCGCATATAATGCTCTGGCGGCATCTTTTGCATAAAGATAGTCCCATTGCTGTTCGCCTTTTGAAAAGGCTGGACATTTTCCTTCTAATAATCCATAAACAGCGGACATCACCATGGTATTTTCTCCATCAAAAGGACCATATACACTTAAAATTCTAGTCCATTCATGGCGTATCCCTAACTCTTTACACAAAATTCTGCTCATCTGCCCTGCCGCCAATTTGGCTATTCCATACCCATTTTCCGGAAACGTCGGAGTATTTGATGATATTTTCTGTTTTTGAGCTGCCCTTCCATATTCTGCCTGAGAACCAGCTCCTACAAATACTTGACAACTGAGTTGATTGGCGAATCGAACTGCATCTAATGTATACTGAATATTCCTAGTCTGCAAATCCATATCATTGCGGCTGTTTCCGAATGTTCCTTCCCATGCCAAATGAAACCAGATATCTATTTTTCTCTTTTCTTTTGGAAATTTTTCTATCATCTGTGCATCTTTTAATTCTCCCAATTCCGCCTGTATCAAAAAGAGAGCTTGTCCTTCTTTTCTCTTTTCCTCTTCATACTCTTTCAGACTCTGTATTTTAGAAGAACTACTTCTCACTAATAGAATGACCTCCCATTGTTTCTCTAAAAGATACTCTGTCAGTGCCATTCCTATCGCTCCTGTAGCACCCATGATAACAGCTCGTTTTAACTCCATATCGCTCCTTCTCTTTTCCTTCATTCAAAATTATTCTTAATTCTTCTCATCTACCATCGGAATTATCATCTGTTCTCTTAACTCTTCTTCTGGCAGAAATGGCGCTAAGTCTTCTAATGGTGCAGATACTAAAGTTCCATCAGAAAGTTTTTTTGTCGCCGATTTTGGTTCAAAATTCTGCTCTGTGGATACAAAAACTTCACACAAAAGAGGTCCTTTCTCCCCTAATACCTTTTCTAACATTCCCTCTAACCATTCATTTCCATCAATAGAAAAATATGGATATCCATAAGCATATGCCAATTTCTCCATAGACGGAAAACTCAAATCTCCACTGTCATATCCGATTCCCACCAATGGCTCTTTAAAAAAGTTCTTTTGTGTCTGGCGAATAGAATGATACCCATTATTATTGATAACAAATATCTTAATAGGCATTTGATGATGAATGATCGTCTGTAATTCCTGTAAATTCATTTGAATACTTCCATCTCCTGTCACCAAAATAATGTCCTCTTTTATCTCCTTCTCTCCATCTCTCAACACTTCATTTCCATACTCCGCCACACAAGCTCCTATTGCAGCAGGCAGATCATATCCCATAGAAGCGATTGCAGAATTAATGATAAAACGCTGTCCTTTTTTTATCACATAAGCATGACTTCCCACTACACATGCCGATCCATTTCCTACTACTGTAATCTGATCCTCTTTTAACCTCATACTGAGTTCTTTAATAAAAGCATAAACATTTGTATGATTTTTATCTTCATAATGCTTTTTCTGCACCACAGGATATTTTTCCTTCCATTCCTGACATTTAGACAGCCATTCTTCTCCTACAAACCACCTTCCTTCTGGAAGCTGTTCGTCCATTTTCTGTAAAAAATCCTTCGCATCTGCATGTACAGGCAATTCCACATGTAAAGTGGGCTTTTTCAATTCCTCTGCATCCACATCTACTGCTATCACATAAGCTTCTCTCGCCCATGTATTGTAATTATACCCAACTTGTCTAATACTCAATCGACTTCCTATCGCTAATACCAAATCACTATTTTGCACTGCAAAATTTCCAGCTCTATCTCCCATGATGCCACCACGTCCCACATAAAGAGGATGTTCATCATAAATCGCATCAATACTATTCCACCCTGTCACTATTGGTATATTCAATTTTTCTGCCACTCGCTCAAAACTAGAAAATCCCCCTGAAATCCGAATCCCATTACCAGCATATAGAACCGGTCGTTTTGCCTGCTTCACCTTCTCTAATATCGTCTTGATTATCCCTTTCTCAAGTTCAGGAATACAATCTTCTAATTCCTCTGGATCAAATCCTGTCAGCTCCTCTGTTTCTATATAAGCCCCCTGCACATTTAATGGAATATCCAACCAACATGGTCCGGGTCTTCCTGTATTAGCTAAATAAAGAGCCTTTTCTAAACAATAACGGATTTTCAATGGTTCAATCACCATCTCACTATATTTTGTCATACAATCTACTGCTTTTACAATATCAAACTCCTGATCTCCTAAAGCCCGAAGAGCGAGTCCTGTACTCCGCGCAGTTGTATCATAACGTACTTGTCCAGAAAGAATCAACATTGGAATCGAATCCAAATATCCTCCTACCACTCCCGTAATAGCATTTGTTCCCCCAGGTCCAGTCGTTACACAAACTGCTGCTATCTTATTGTGAATCCTAGCATAACTTTCAGCAGCAATCGCACATGCCTGTTCATGATGATTATAAATACAAGTCAAACCTTCTTGATGTCCTAATCCATCATTTAAATGCATCGCCCCTCCCCCTGTAACAGTGAATACATGAGAAATCCCATGATTTACTAAAAACTGTGCAATATAATTCGATACTTTTATCTTCATATCTTCATCCTTTCTTGTTTCATTTTTTCTTTATTAAAAAACAAAAATCACCTTTCCTTTTCTATATATGATACCTATTGTACTAGATTCACATTTATAATTCAAGGAAAAAGATATTCATAGGGAGTGAGTTTCCGCTTAGGGAGAGTACCTATTCCAACGAAGCCGCGCTCCCGCTCCGTTCCAGACGTAATGGTACTAAATTCGCAGCCCCTAACAGGACTGCTCATTAAGTACCAACGTCTTCCAAGGGGCTTCTTTTGGAATAGGTACTCTCCCTAAGCTAGTTTCTGGCTTCTTCATAAATAAAAAGCCTTTCATACTTATCAATTTTTATGTCAATTAAAAGCTCATATTATTTTAAATCTTTTCAGATTTTAATCTTCTCTAGGTAATAGAAAAACTTTCGGCACTATATCCATACTGACTTTTTTGAGGAATTACTTCTATATATCTCCTCTCTTAAATTTCATAGCTTATCATAACACTCCCTTTTTTTAAAGTAGAACAGCCAGCCAATCAGCGGAGGCAAGGAAGTATTCCATAAGAAGCCCCTTGGAAGACGTCGGCACTTAGTGAACAGACCGGCTACGGACTGTGAACTTAGTGTCCGCTACGTCTGGAACGGAGCGAAAGCGCGGCTTCGTTGGAATACTTCCTTGCCAGAGCGAACCTTTAAATACTCCCCTCCCCTTTATCCTTACGCCATTCTATTAGCAGAATCTAATAAACTATTCATTTCACTTGCCATATCTGTCACAAGATTCATAGCTGTTCCAATTTCCTCACCACTATCAATCGTCTGTTCTATCCCTTTCATTGTTTTATCTGAAATATCTCGAAGCATTTCTACCAATTTGTTTATTTCCTTTACCATCTGATGAATATTTTCCGTCGCTTCTGTGATTTCAGAAGCATTCTTTTCGGCTTTACTAACTGCCGTCTGTGATTGAAATGCCAAATTTCTGACCTTCTCTGCTACTACATTAAATCCTTTTCCTGCCTCTCCTGCTTTTGCTGCCTCAATGCTAGCATTTAATGATAACATATTTGTCTGTCTAGCTATTTTATCAATGGAATCTGTCATGGAAATATAGCCTTGTACACTTTCCTTTATTTTCCCCATCGCGTGTATAATCTTATCACTTTGTTTTTGCAACATATAAATACTATCTTTTAAACTTTTCATACTACCTTCTGAAACCTGATTTAAAGAATTAATATTTTTCGCTTCTTTTTCTGTTTCTTCAATTTTTTCGTTTAATTTTAAGAATAGTTTATGAATCTCTAAAGAAACCTGTTTCAGTTGTTTTGCCAATGCTTCTGATTTTTCCCTTCCTTGTTCTGCATAAAACCTCCCTGTTTCTATACATCCATCTACCACAGTATAACCTAGACAAATAGCTTCTGCCATATCTTTACATGTTTCATAACCACATGCTTTACAATTAAAAATTCTCTGTTCCTCTGTAAATTTTCCCATACTATTAAAAACTTTCTCTAATTCTTTTTTGCTCACTTCTTGTTCTTTTTTGTATTCTGATTTATAATTACGGCAAAAATCTTTTAATTTTAGCTTCTGGTCAAACTGATGAAATAATTTTTTTGCCATTTTAGGATTTAATTTATTTTCTACTTGATACATATAATTTGACGCTTCAAAAAGACTCACATCTCTTCCTATTGCTGGTCCTCCATTACATCCATATTCACAAGAAAGCGCATCTAAAACATCTGGCAGCATTTCCTTTTTTTCTTTTTCATATTGTTCTAAAATCTTATAAATATAAGGAGTACCTTCTGCATTTAAAATATTTAATTCTGGGTTATGCACTAAAAGATTCTGTTTTAATCCTCCGGGCATAGGAAAGAGAGAACCATATAAACCTTCTTCCTCTGCAAAGTGAAATTCCTCCCTCTGCTGTGAAAATGAAATTTTATCCTCTTTTAACTTCTCTTCTAACCTCTCAAAGGTCACATTATAATCAATCATTTTTGTATCCATAAATTCTTCTTTTTTTGCGATGCAAGGAGAAAGTGCATAAATTTTTTCTGTCACATGTTTATAATTGCGTAAATAGCTGGCAAGACAGAGCATAGGACTATGTATTGGTGAAAGATAAGAAATGAGATTTGGCTTATATTTTAAAATATAATTCGTAACTGCTGCACAAGGTTGTGATATTAACTTTCTCTTTTTTTCCTGAAAAATCTTTAGATGCGCCCATGTACAAATATCTGCACCTAAACCCACATCATAAATCGTAATATCCCCTTGACTTTTTATCCATTGTAATAATTCCTTCCAATTATTTGGAAATGCTATTTTAATTGCAGGAGCTACAATAAGAATCATCTTTTCATGACTTTTTATCGCTTTCCAAAAATGCTCTATATCATCTTCAAATCTTCTAGCATCATGAGTACAGGCTTTTATACATTCCCCACATTTAATACATTTATCGCTATTAATATCTACAACTAATTTTCCCTCTTTTGTCAAATAACTATAATTTGCTCCATCGACAGGACATACTCTAATACAAGAACTACATCCTACACATTTTGAAAGATTTACGGAAATCAAATTCATATCCATTTTATCGACCTCCAATTTTATTTTTTATATATCATAGCATATTTCAGATTTGTCGAAAAGATATTATGTAAAAAAATAGTAAAATAATCTGCTCACTATATCGTAAAAATGAATATTAAACCCCCTTAAAGCCGCATAAACACTATATTTTTGCGGCTTTATCTGTTCCGTTTAGTGGTGGTAAAAATATTTGTTTTAACGACCTAATTCGACAGGGAAATATAAAACTCTATAAGAAGCTGTAAAAAAATATATCTGTCAAAGCTACATATTGCTACTTTTTTTCTTTGTTTTTTTGCTCGGTTTTCCTTTGTTTTCGGTTTCAAAAAATTTCTGAAAAAGCAAAATACGCCTATCCGCAAATAACATGGACAAGCGTATAGAACTTATAGACAGATTAACGGATTCTCAAAGTTATCTCATTTTGTTTATTTAATCTCTTCTTTCTTAAATCTAAGCAAACTTGTGATAATTCCCAATAAACACATAATCAGAATGATAGATATTGAAATTTCTTTGGAACAGCTCTGCCCGGATAAACGTCCATTTATAAGAAGATAAGACGCCGACCACGGATAAAATCCTGCTATCTCCGAATTTGACAAAACAACATTAATTAAACTAACTGCAGCAATGGCAATAAGTGGTGTGACAAATCCTCTAGTCCTTATTGTAAGGTAAATAAAAGGCGTCTGCGTAGCAAACAATAATATCCCTCCAGAAAGCATTTTGATAAGAAAAAATAAAATGGAAGGAATATTAAGCTCTGTTATTGGAATAAAACAATTACACAAAAATGCTAATACTAAAATTTCCAACCAAGAAATCAGCATAAACATAAAAGTGAGTATTGCAAGGAAAAGCAGTTTTCCACAAAAGAATGTTATTTGCGAAACGGGAATAACAAAAATATTTTTTAGTGTTCCATCTGTATATTCTCGACTGATTATCCACGCATATAAAATTGTCAATACTATTGGCGCGAATAAAAGCATTAAAAACATAAATGCATCATCATAAAGAGAAAACAAACTCATAATAATTTCTGGATTAGAAAAATAATTTATGACAGCTTTTACATAAACAAATAAAGGAACAATTAGTGTACCTAATATCCCAATCAAGAGAAACTTTGAGCGTTTCAATTTTATATATTCACATTGTAACAATCTAAGCAATTCCCTCACCTCCCGTTATTCGTTTGAAATATTCCTCAAGGCTATCCCCCACAGGTATGTGCTTCAGAAACCTCCAAACCACTTTCAACAAAAACGCTGACTATTTTTGTCACGGATAAATCTAGATTATACAAACGAATATTATAGTCGTCTTGTATTGAAAACTGCTTTTCATCAAAAATCTGTTCTAAAATCCTTGCCGCCTGTGCCGTATCAGATATAGTAAAATGAATATATTTACTGCTTTTTTTCTCTAATTTTGCAAGACTTTCTTCTTCCAACAGTATGCCTTTGTCAATAATCCCAATATCATCAGCAAGTAATGAAATTTCAGACAATATGTGACTAGAAATAAGAATAGTTTTTCCCCTCTCATCACATAACCGTCGAATAAAAAAGCGAACTTCTGCAATTCCGATAGGGTCAAGTCCATTAATTGGTTCATCTAATATCAATAATTCTGGGTCGTGCATGATTGCAAGAGCAATAGCCAAACGCTGTTTCATACCAAGTGAATATTGAGAAAATAATTTTTTATCCTTATAAGGTAAACTGACTAAATCTAATGCGTCTTTTATTGCATGAAGATTTGGAACTCCCCGCAAGGTTGCAAAAATATGCAAATTTTCTGTTACGGTTAGGTTTGGCTTTGGTCAAATCGGATATGTGGTTTTCCTCTCATATTTTGTATCCATCTCTTAAATATTTTCCCTCTTTTTTTAAACTTTATCAGCTATAATTGTATGCAGTCAGTCAAATAAAATCAAGGTTCTTTCTGTAAGAATTGAAAATTATTTAAAAAATAAAGGCGAATATCCGATTTCTAAATAAAAATCGAAAATTCGCCTTTATTTTCTTATATCTGTTTCAAATGAAAACGATTTACCAATTCATGTAGCCTCTTAGATTGGCTAGATAACTCTGCACTTGTTGTAGCACTATTTTGAGCAAAAGAAGAATTAGACTGAACTACATTACTAATTAAGTCTACATTTTCTGTAATCTGTTCTAATACAATCTTCTGATTTTGTGAAGCATTACTGATCTTATCCATAGAACTTAAAACCTCTTCTGAACCTTCCACCACTATCATAAGAGATTTAGCTGTATTATCTGCAATTTCTATCCCATTTTCCACTGCCTTTTGAGAACTTTCTATCAAGCTTGTTGTTTGATTAACCGCCTCTGCACTTTTTGCTGCTAATTCACGAATTTCATCTGCCACAACAGCAAATCCTTTTCCTGCTGTCCCTGCTCTCGCTGCCTCTATAGAAGCATTTAGAGAAAGTAAATTAGTCTGCATAGCAATATCTTCAATTGTTTTAACAATTTTTTGGATTTCACTAGAGGTATGACTAATATTTGACATAGCATGAATTAAATTCTCCATTTCCTTATTGCTTTCCTTGATATAGTTTCCTACTTCAGAAACAGTAATATTAGCAGTTTTTGCATCATTTGCATTTGCTGCTACATCTTTTGATAAACTTTCTATAGACGCTGCCAATTGATCAATCGCTGATGCTTGTTCTGTAGCACCATCTGAAAGAACCTGCGCACCAGATGACACATTTTCTGAACTGGCAGAAACTTCATCTGCTGAAAAAACAATTTGATGTAATGTATCATTTAAAGACTGTGAAATTTTCTCAATAGATACCTGAATAGGAATAAAATCACCAATATAATCTTGTGTAATGGTAATATCCATATTATTATCTGCCATTTGAGAAAGCTGCTCAGAAATATCCTTCACATAATTATTTATAGTAGAACTAATATGATTAAACGCCTGTGAAAGACGTCCTAATTCATCATCAGATTGAATATCAATATGAATATTTAAATCCCCCGCTTCCAGCTTAGCCGCTCCATCACTAATTAATTGAATAGGATCTAAAGATCGTTTAATAATACGATTTACTAATGTTAACAATATGATTCCCAATAATACGACCATAAAAGTCAGTTTTCCTGCACCTTCTACAATAGCCCCATAGAACTCACTATTATTAACTGTCAGATGTAATGTCCATTTAGTTTTCCCCTCTATTGTCAGTGGAATAGCAACAGAAATCCCTTTTTTTCCTGTACCAAAGTTTTTACTATTTTTAATAATAAAACGACTATTAACATACTCACCTTCTGACATAGAACGGATCTTATTCGCATCTTCTACCATGGTATCATATCCGATATCTAAAGCACTCTGCCCTACTTTTGTATCATCAGCAGAATCTACTAAAATAGTTCCATCTTCTGCAAGAGCCACTAAATGAGCTGATTTATAATCCGTACTAACTAATAATCGTTCCTGCATATTGTCTAATCCCACGTCAACACCAGCTACCCCAAAAAATTCCCCTTCTTCATTCCAAATAGGTGAAATAATACTAATCATCATAATATTCTTTCCCATCAGATTATATATATAAGGATCCATAATATAAGGTCCGCCTGTCTTTTTTATTTGCATATAATATTCTTTCTCATAATTATCAAAAGCATCTTCATGCTTTTCAAACACATATCCTGTTTTTTCTTCATTTTGATATACAACCGCTTCATAAGCAATATCTTTTTTATGGATACTATAAGGCTCTCCATTAGCATCTGCAATGACATTTTGCTCAAAATAAGCGAATCCTGTTGGAAATCCATCACCGCCTTCTAAAAGACCGACTAAGGCAATATCAATCGCATCCCTTTGCTGTTTGGGATCTAATATAGAAATATTCCGAAGAGAACCTGCAAATCCTACCACTTTTCCATAAGCATTTTCAATATCATTTGTAACTAAAAATGCATTTTCATAAGCAACTGCAGCTAACCTTTCTCTATTAGCTTGAACTAATGATTTCGCGGCAAGCAAAGCAGAAAGCAAAATGGTCAACAAAAAAATACTGGCAACTATCAGTGCCATTTTTGAAATAATTTTCTTACTAAGACTATTACTTTTGTCAAAATATGATCCCTTAGTTTCCTTTTCTTTGTGTAACATAAAGTTTCCTCCATGATATAGTTTATTACAGTTTTTTCTATTATAACGTCACCTACGCAAGAAGTCAATTTCTTGTTTGAATTTCTTTCTTGTACAAATTTTCGACAAATAAATTCCTAAATTGCTATCATGAAAATAAAACTCTAATTATACATTTTTGTCATATCTTTATATAATTTTATTTATCAAAAAAATACCATAAAATAAAGAAGCACCGTTTCCTAACTATTCGTTATTCTACGATGCTTCTCCCACTTATTTCTATTTTTTAAATTTCTATTCTTTAAATAACTCTAATAATACTCTTTTTTTTACACCTAAAATTTCTAAAGGGATACATAGACTTGTACAAAGGATTGGCATTTTTTCATTGTTGTGAAAATGTTTTATTTGTTTCTTAAATATGATTGCAAAATCAATTATGGATCGGTAATCTTCTTGTTCTCTATTTGGCCAACATTGTTTACTTATAATATTATAACACTTTTTTAAATTTCTTTTCATCAACTCATAAATAATATCTTCATTATACATATTCCAGTCTGGGAAGCCAATTTCTCCTCCCACGATCATTCTATAACTATCAACCGAAATATCCTTTTCTCCTATTTCCCTGTTTTCAAAGTCCCCTTTATGGAACTCTTCTGTATGATAGAAAGCTTCAATTGTGGGATAATTTATAAAAAGCTTTCCATTTTTTCTTATGTTATTAAAATACTTCAATAGCTTATAGATCTTTTCCTTATCATCATCATAATCTAAATCGCTCAGGTCATAGGACAAGATTATTTCTGTAAAATTCTGTTGACATAAAACTTTATATTTTACACTTTTTTCTTGTTTACGAAAAACATTTATAAATTGACATTTTTCAACTTCTTTTCCATCAACATCATAAATCCAATTATATAGTTTCATTAAAGAAGCTGAATAAGACCAAACATTAAATTCTTCTGTTATATTACATTTTGACATGATATGTCTTACGATAATATCTTCTTCCTGTCTATTTGTGATTAATAAAATCACATGCTCCTTCATAACCTTCTCCCTCTCTATCTATGTTCCCCTTCTTTATACCACTTAAATCAGCATTTGTTTCCTTTTCAGTATCAAGTCTTTCAATAGATACACAAGCTAACCTATTTTGACATTCTATCTAATAACCCTATCTCCCTATGATATTTACTAATTATTATAAAGTAATAGCGTTACTAATAAGCATTTTTTATAACCTGCTTCTCTATCACCATTCTCAATACTTCTAAATCTTTTACTTCTATAAATTTTTGTCTTTATTCATGTTTAAAAGCAAATTATTTATTGGTTTATGATACTTTTTTATAGATGAAATAGTACTATCTATCTAAAACCATTTCACCAGTACCAAATACAGAGATATCTACATTTTCTGCAGACTTTCATCTTACTGCGGATATAGTTAAAATTTCGAGGTTCAAATCCATTGTCATTTTCTTATAATATAAATAAAATTCCGATGTTCAAATCCACTGTTATTTTTCCTATAAGTTACAATATGATATGTGTTTCTTGCAAGAGTTACTTATCATTTTTTTATTATTTCATATTTTTCCGCTAAAATCAAGTGACAATTCTGTCACATTCGTCAATTTATTCTTTATTTTTCTATATTTTTCATCTTATAGTATATTTGTTTTAAATATCCTATGAACTATTTATTATTTTTCTTATTGCTTTCTATCTTTTAGACAGAGGTTCGCACCTGCAGGGGACTATTCCAACGAAGCCGCGCTCCCGCTCCGTTCCAGACGTAACGGACACTAAATTCTCGGTGCGTCACCGCACCGCTCATTAAGTGCCGACGTCTTCCAAGGGGCTTCTTTTGGAATAGTCCCCTACAGGTGCTAGTTTATATCATAAATAACTTAACTCACAAAGAGCATGATATCATCTGTTTAACTTTTAAAACACTCTCTCCCTTGACACTCCCCATGCCTAAAGGCAGGGGATTCTTGGTGGCTTGCCAAATATATTGGCTGACCAGTTCATTTCTGATAGGTCGTACCCCAAGTCAGGGCTATGCCATTAGCCCTCGTAGAGCAGAACATATAGTTCTCTACGCAGTTTGTCTGTTACCAACAAACTCAGTTGCGTTACAGATATTCATAGCGCCTAAAAGGTTTCTATGGATATGGAATCCGCATTTACAACTATAATTTCTGTCATTAGCATGATGGATATGACCACAGATAGGACATGTTTGGCTTGTATATGCACGATTTACATACTCAACTAAAATGCCTGCTAATCTTGCTTTGTATTCTATCAATTGTGCAAGTTTATAGCATGACCGGTTATGCAGGCTATGATTGTTTTTACGACTTGTTCTTGTCGTAGAGCGAATGTTTTGTAGCTGCTCTAATTTTATGACTTTAACATGATGTTTCACTGCTGTTTCTACAATATCGTGACTTAACTTATGGTCAATGTCTCGCATGATGCGTTGTTCTTTGTCATTAATACGTTTAACAGCTTTCCTCTTTTTGGAAGTTTGCAACTTCTTACGAACATAAGCATATTGCCTGCGCAGATATTTGTTCCTACGACCATTACCATAGAACTTAACACTGCCATCAGAACAGTAGCTAACAGCAGGACATTTGATGCCGAAATCAATCCTCATGATATTCCCATCCGTTTTAAGTTCGGGTTCCGCTATTTCGTATACTTTCATGTTCATCAAAACAGAACTTAAACAGGGCAGCAACAAGCCACTATTTTATGCTGTCCTCGGTATTCTTGACAATATGCTCGTTTTTAATAGCAGTGATTCGGATACGCTTACTATAATGTTATAAAACCTCGTCCACGAAGTCTTGTGAATTTGATACCATGTCGTACTCTAGTACGTCTATACGATTCCATAGTAGTAGATATTGTGGGAATGTGTATAACGACTATTTTATGGAATTGTGGGTAACTCTGTTTGCAGGACTTGGGAAAGCCCACAAACAAGCGGAGGAAAGCACCTATTCTATAAAAAGCACCTTGGAAGACGTTGATACTTAATAAGCAGTCCTGTAAGGGGCTGCGAATTTAGTACCACTACATCTGGAACGGAGCGAAAGTGCGGTTTCTCTGAAATAATTTCTTGCCGCAGCGCCCCTCTGCTCAAAATATCCTCTCAACTAATCAACTAACTTTCCCTTCCCCTTATTCACACCTCTTCACAAGGAAATTCCACTCTCACTATAAAAATATCCTCCTGAAGTTCCGCACATACCTCTCCTCCCATTTGATGTACAAATTGCTTCACAATAGCCAGTCCAAGCCCTGTCGTCTTGCGAGTGCGTGATATATCTGTCGTATAAAACCGATCAAAAATGCGCTCCACATCTCTTTCCTCAATACTATCTGTTTTATTGGAAAAAGATAATATCACTCTATTCTCCTGCTTTTTTAAAGCAAAATAATACTCATCAGTCCCATGCACAAGAGCATTTTTAATAAGATTTTCCATAATTCTCACTACAGCACTTCTATCACCTTTGATATAAAGAGGTGTATCCACAGCCTCTATCACTGGCTCACAATCCTTTTCTAAAAAATCATCATAAAACATGGATATAGTATCTATAAACAAATTAGTGACATTCAGATGCTCTGATGTAAATTCCATTTCTCCTGCTTCCACCCTAGCATATTCAAAAAGCTGATTGAGCATATTTGTTACATTATTTACCCTCTGTTCTACTATCATTATATATCCATGTTTCTTGTCCTCCGAAACAGCATCATGAGCAAGCATCTGAAGATACCCCTTTGCACTGGTAAGGGGTGTGCGGATATCATGAGAAATACTGGTGATGCTCTCCCGATAAGCACAATTTTCTCTTTTTAACCTCATCATTTCCTTCCGATAATCTTCCAATATATCATTAAAAAGTATGATAACTTCTTCCGTTTTTCCGATATGACAATAAGAGGATAGCCGATAATTGGTATCCTCTCTTTTCAACATGGAAAGCTCTTTCTCAATATGTCTGATCTGACTTTGATACTTACAGAGCTTACTCACCAATATGCCTATTATAATCAACAGCAATATGATTCCTCCCCAAAACATTACATACATTCTATCCCCAATTTCTAAGAGTTTGAACCGTTTTATCTATTTTATTTGCAAATTCTCCTATTGAGTAATACTTCATAATTTATCACCTCAATAAGATTGAATTATATTATCTATAAAATTTCAATATATTTTTATATGCTTAATTTAACTATTAAAAATCCTCCTAATTATAATATAAAACTTTTCCTTATAATAGCCCTCTCTGTTTCACAGAATAAACTTTCAAACATTTTATACACTATTTATTTAATATCTGCTTTCTTAAAATGTATCATACCAAGAACTAATGATAACACAATCCACATTATAGCCACAACTATCCCTCGAATAATAAACTCCATAGTAATCCCCTCTATAGGACATTGATTCATTACACTTAATATCCAATAATCACTCACTTTCAGTTTCAAATGAAGTGCTTGAAAAAGCATATCCATTCCACTAATAATAATAGGAGAAAAACTAATTAAAAATATGCTTATTCCAATACTTGCAGCCATATTTCTAATACATTCACAGATAACCATCACAATACTCCCAAATGCTATATTAAATAACAGTTGTAAAGCTACATAAGAAAAAAAATTTTGAAAAAATATCTTATCCACATCTTCTGTTCCTATTGTCACAAATCCAATAAGCAGTGTTACAATAACCATAATCAAATTCATTAACAGTATACTCATTGTTGTTGACAAATATTTTGCTAGAAATACTTTCCCTCTAACATATCCTTTTCCTGCTGTATTTTTTATTGCGCCATGAGAATATTCACTTACTATCCAGATACAAATAAATATCGCACTAAAGATACTTCCAGTTCCTGATGATATTATTTGACTTATCATTTCCAATATGCCAATCTGTTTTAAAATATCTCCATTTTGTTCCTCCATCAGTTCTCCTGATACGATAATTCCACCTGTTCCATTTTCAAGTTCCCCTGTCTGCACTTCTGATACCACTTTTAACATAAAATAAACAAATAAAATCATTCCTATTACTGATAATAGACACACTAAAAAACTCTTGCTCTTTTTCCATTTATAAAATTCTGCATGAATTAAATTATACATCTTTCTTCCTCCTTAATCCTGATGCGCGTTATCACCTAAACGTTCCATAAAATAACCTTCCAGATCCTGCCCCACAAGACAACTTTCCTTCATCGCCACTCCACCCATAATGATAGCTTGGTTAATTTTTTCTGCCTTCTCTAAATTTTCAAAAATGCGTATGATATGTGGATCTGGCACATCATAACTTCGGATAAAGAGGATTTCTTCTAAAATATAAACTGCTTTTTCCACGTCATCTACCGTAATCTTTTGACACCGTCTACATTTTTCCGCTAATTGCATTGTGTCAAATTCTTCAATTAAAGCACCATCTCGAATAATCCCATATTTTGTAGCTATCTTAGATAACTCACCTAAAATATGGCTAGAAATCAATATAGTTATTTGCCTTTCCTCATTCAATTTTAAAAGCAAATCTCGAACTTCCTTAATTCCTGATGGATCTAAACCATTGATTGGCTCATCTAAGACTAAAAAATCTGGATTTCTCATAAGAGATATAGCTAATCCAAGCCTCTGTTTCATACCCATGGAAAAATTTTTTACCTTTTTCTTACCAGCACTTTCAAGCCCTACAAATTCCAATATTTTCTCTACTATATGTCTATCTGTAATGCCTAAAATTCTGCGAACTACCTCTAAATTATCACTTGCAGTCATATTAGGATAAATACCGGGACTTTCAATCAAACTTCCAATTCGTTTTCTCTGCACCTCCAAATCTTTCTCTCCAAATAGTTCCATGCTGCCTTCTGTAGGTGATGCAAGCCCTGATACCATTCTCATAAATGTTGTCTTACCAGCGCCATTTTTTCCAATAAATCCATAAATATCACCTTTTTTCACATGCATACTGACTTCATTTACAACTTTATTCTTCCCATAAACCTTTGTGAGCTTATCTGTTTTAAGGACATATTCTTTTTTCATTTTCCTCCCCAACTCCTTTCCTCTTCGCCTCTTATTTTGATATATTTAATTTATCAAAACTCCTTTTAGAAACTTTAGGAAAAGTATAAAGAAAACTTAAAGTTTTTATCTCATTTTAAATCCAATCCCCCAAACTGTCTGTATATATGTTTCATCACCCTTTACCCGTGCCAGTTTCTGCCGAATATTACTGATATGTACATTTACCGCATTATCTTCTCCCAAATACTCCTCATTCCATACAGATTCATAAATATTATTCTTCGTAAATACCTTTCCCGGATTTCGGATAAATAACTCTAAAATCAGATATTCCCGCCGTGTCAATATAATCTCTTGACCAGCCACCGTAATTTTAAATTCTTCCAGATTCATCACAATATCTTTATACACCAATCTTTCATCTCGTGCACTCCCTTGTCCCTTTTTGCGAAGCGCTACTTCTAATCTCGCCAAAAGTTCTTCTGTATCAAAAGGCTTTACCAAATAATCATCTGCTCCAGCCCGAAGCAGTTCTACTCTTGTATGCACTGCATCTTTTGCCGAAGTGACAATCACTGCGATATCAACATTTCTCGCTTTAATTCTGGATAAAAGCTCCTCCCCTGTCATACCCGGCAACATCAAATCCAAGATCACCGCTCTTGGCACTTCTTTTTCTATATAAAGCAAAGCTTCTGTTCCAGAAAAAGCAGAAACCGTATAATACCCCCGACTTCCTAACAACTCACAAAGCATATGATTGATATCATTATCGTCCTCTACGATCAATACATAATTTTTCATAAAATCCTCCATGAATATCCTGAATTAACATTTACTAAAGTCTTTCTAATATATTCTTACGCTGATATTATAATAATTCTCACTAAAAAAATCAACTTTCATGCAGAATCCATGTACTTTTAAATATCCCATAGATTATGATCCCATTCACAAAACAATTCCTTTATTTAAAATATCTTTATACAATCACAGCAATAGCTACAAAAACCTTAATTATAAAATATTTTTTACCTTTCAATCTTATCATAATAATCGCTTCTATGATATTCTATCTCATATTATCACAAAGGATCGCTTCAAAAATACTCTATTCCAACGACGCCACGCTTTCGCTCCGTTCCAGACGTAATGGATACTAAATTCACAGCCCCTTATAGGACTGCTCATTAAGTACTAACGTCCTCCAATGGGCTTCTTTTGGAATAGAGTATTTTCTTCGCTAGTTTAGAGTATAGGCAAATTTTCAGATCAAGATTTTCATTATTACCATAAACGATTAAAATATAACAATTACTTAAATCCTGCAAAAAGAAAAAATCTAAAACTTTCCTTTTCTATAGACAATATAATTTTCACTAACTTTCTTAAAATAGCCAAAAAACTAGCAAAGGCAAGGAAGTATTCCATAAGAAGCCCCTTGGAAGACGTTGGTACTTAATGAGCAGTCCTGTAAGGGGCTGCGAATTTAGTATCCATTACGTCTGGAACGGAGCGAAAGCGCGGCTTCGC
>CAJUHN010000038.1 GCA_910585935.1 uncultured Lachnospiraceae bacterium
GGAGTCTGCACTCCCACGGAAACAAGGAAGTCCCAACCCACCGCTTTCGCCTTGGAAGCTTAGAAGCGGGGAACTTCCTTGATGAGGTTAAAAAATAAAAAAGAAACTACGATTTTATAAAAAATAAGATCATAGTTTCCCTTTCTACTAACTTTCGATTTTTGCTTAAAATTTTATCCATAGTGAATGAACATATTACACAAAAACTATATTCTTTGTTCTCTGCCTTTCCTCTCTCTTTTTAGCTCTCTCTTTTATTGATACATTCTTGCAACTTTCCTACATATTCTAAAATCTCTTCTAACTCAGTAAAAGTAAATTGCTGATGATCAAAAGCATTAGAAAAATCTTTGATGTTTTTAGCTATCCTCTGTTTCTCTTCCTTTAAGTTATTCATAATATAATAATCCCTTTCTGATAACTTAGAAAAATATCGATATTTTTGCTTTAGTTTCTTTGTGTGAAATAAATATTCTTTTTTCTCTAATCTTTTTAAAAAAGTAGCGATTGTAGATGCATGCCATATCTTTCCTTCCTCTTGTAAAAGAGTTACAATTTCTTGAAAGGAAAGACCCTCTGGATATTTAATAATAATATCCATTACTATTCTTTCTGATGATGATATTTCAATTGGTTTTCTTCTTGTCATTTTTCTTCTTTCCTTTTTACTTTTCTCTGATTATTTATTATAAAAGTATTTTTGTACTTGTCAATATATTTTTCTACATTTTTTCTAAAAACGAAAACATATTTTAATATATCACATATCATACAAAAACCTATTATAATTTGTAGAAAATAATAAATCATAATTAGTATGTCTAAAATATCTTTGATTATTATATACTCAAATTCTAAAGTATACTCCAGAATCATCCTAATGTATTCATATTTTACCCATTTATATATCATTATTATAACTGTAACGCTTACATAAATCAAGATATTTGTGCTATAAAAAAAGAATTTAGCTAAATTTTAATATATATTATCTTATTTAAACCAATAAAAGGAAACACTATCTTACTTGTTAATATCTTCCGGTTTTAACAATCTCTGAGAATTTCCCTTTATAACCAAATTTTGTTCACCCAATTTAGATAAAATATTCTGTACAAAAATTTTTAACTCTTCTATATTAACTCCCTGCTCTTTTATAGTTTCTAAATATTCTTCTATCGCCTTTTGATAATCATTCCTATATTTTTTATTTAACTGATTCCAATTCACATTTTTAAAATAGCAAAGTTTCCTTTTATCAACTTCTAACATATCTTGCGAAATTAAAACTGCGATGATAGGATACCCCGGATAATGCTGCCAACTGGTCGCTCTATCATTAGAAGAATATACCATATCCTGAAATCGAACTGTATAAACTTTACTATGATCAGAAGATATAACATATGCCTCCGTTTCATAAAGAAATACTCTGTTATCTGCAACTGCACTGAGAGCCTCATAAACCTTTGAGATAGGTGGTAACTTAGATAATGCCATAAATTAAATAACCCTTTCCTTTCTATACAAAATAAATAATATCCATTAAAACAAAGAAGTTTGATATAGTGCAATACTGACTGCAATAGGAAGATTCAAACTATCTATCTCATCAGAGTGTTTAATTATTACAGATGTACCAATACCCTCAAATTCTTTTGGAAGTCCAGTAGCTTCATTTCCAAAAATCAAACTATATGGGGTTTGAACAGCCAACTCTTTTAAAGCTTTTTTCGCATTCAACATAAAAGGATATTCCTGTCGTTCTGAATAATAGCCTTTATATTCTTGATAAGAATGAAAAGTCTGTATTCTCACACCAAAAATAGCCCCCATAGAAGCTCGTATTGTCTTTGGATCAAAAACATCTACTGCCGGCAAAATAACTGCAATATCTTTCACCCCAAATCCTCTACAACTTCTTATAATAGTTCCCAAATTTCCCGCATCAGATGGATGAACCAACACAACATGATTCTTCTGTCTTTCCAACTCACTATTATATTTTTCAAATTCTCCTATCACAAAACAATTCCCTTTAGGGCACAATATATGAAAAGCTTTCTCACTTTCCACCATTTCTATTCCCTTTTTCTTACAGATTTCTAATAATTCTATATATGCCTCATTTTTGATAATTTTAGAGCTAATATAAATTTTTCTAGCTAAAGATGCCTTATACTTTATCAATTCAAAAGTTAAAGTCATTCCCAACGCATAGGATACCGCATCTTCCTTTTTATACTTCCTCATATACTTCCTCTTTCCTTTCTTAATCATTTCTTCTTAAAAACTTCTCTCATCAACTTTCAAAAATCTTATATATTCTTAATAAAATAAAAAACCATCTTTTTATTCAAATATAGTATATCTAATCCAAAAGAACCTGACAAGAATCTTTTTATTTCTATATACAAAAACTAAAAAATAGAATCATAGAAATTAAAAGGTTCGCTAAGGAAAGGAATGTTCCAACGAAGCCGCGCTCTCGCTCCGTTCCAGACGTAACGGACACTAAATTCGCCGAGCCTTGACAGGCTCACTCATTAAGTGCCGACGTCTTCCAAGGGGCTTCTTTTGGAATCATTCCTTTCCTTAGCTAGTTTATTGGCTCTTTCAGAAAAGAGATCACACTATCACAAAAAAAGAAAATTCTAACTTTTTTTATTTTTCTAAGTTATTAAGTACTTATTATAACTTAATAACAGTTGCCATTACACTTCACAAACTACCCTATATCATAGACTAGCACAGGGAGGGATGCCTATTCCAAAAGAAGCCCCTTGGAAGACGTCGGCACTTAATGAGCAAACCCGCAAGAAGCGGGATTTGCGAATTTAGTACCGCTACGTCTGGAACGGAGCGGGAGCGCGGCTTCGTTGGAATAGGCATCCCTTCCTGTGCGAACCTTTCATCAAAATATTCCCCTCTCTTCTTAACTCCTTATATACACTCTTAAATTTACACAAATAAACTTATCCCTATAAAATAACAGTTTCATACTAAATATACAGAAATTCTTGATTGACTTTTTTTACCATATTTGTTATTCTAAAATTAATGTTGTAGACAAGAAGAAATTTATAAATTCTTTTCCCAAAATTCAGTAAATTTAGGAGGAAACGTGATGAAAACAATAACATCTGCAAGTGCGAATAAATTATTACGTTCTTTAGAAGATGAAAAGGCATTTCTTCTCTCTATGGAAGAAGCTTCAAAAGAATATACTCTTGCTGAAAATGAAACATTACAAAAGCCTGATTATGACTATAAAGCTACCGCAGCTAGATTAAAAGAATTAGATGATACTATTCGTAAAATAAAGCATCATATTAATGTATTTAATGTTACCACTATTTTGCCTAACTTTCAAATTACAATAGATGAAGCTCTGGTAAAAATGGCTCAATTAAACCGCAGAAAAGAAACATTAGATATTATGCGTAAACGTCTTCCTAAATTCAGAAAAAATGATTATTATAATCGCACTAATATTATTGAATATATCTATCTCAATTATGATTTAGAAGACGTAAAGGAAGACTATCAAAAAATTTCAGAAGAAATTATGAAACTGCAATTAGAACTAGATACTTGCAATCAGACAAAAACTTTTGAAATTGATTTATAAATTATCTTTTTTTCATTCCGGATATATTTTTTCCCTCCTTTCGTAAGGTTAAAGCAGGTTAATGTTCTTTTGTTATTTGTTATTTGTTATCTGTTAGTGTTTAAAGTGATCTCTCTCTATGATTTTTCAAATCAAATAATATAAAATATATCGAAAACTTGCCTTTTTAGCGCGTGATACCTAAGTACGGTTATAAGTATCACATTTTTTTTACTTTATTTTATAATCTGATTTTTTATTTATAATTCTTATATTATCTATTAATTCAACAATAACATTCTATATATCTTACTTCTTTCTCATATTTTATATAATTAGGTTTATATCATATATTTTCTATATTTTTCTTTTGAGCAACAGAAGTACCATATAAAAACTTCCTGTACCTTTTCCTCCATTTATAAAAGAAAACCTACCATCCATTACTTGAGAAAAAAGCTCTCATCGCGAATAATAGATTTAAAAATATTATTATGCTTCAAAACATTTTAAAAAAAATCTAAATTTATAGAATAACAAATTTGACATTTCAAAGATGACTGCTATAATTAATATATTATGAGGAAAATTTATCCATTTTTGGAATATTATTCCTATCTTTACAACTATAGGAAAAGGTAACTAGACATAAGAAAAATGCGAGGAAAATTATGTATCTAAAAAATCAGTTATATCCATATCAAAAACAAGCTGTAGAAAAGTTAAAAAAAGTAAAAGTAGGAGCTTTATTTATGGAGCAAGGAACAGGAAAAACGATTACCGCTTTAGAATTAATAAGGCTTCGTTTAGAGCGCAAAAAAGTAAATAAAGTGATATGGCTCTGCCCTTGTTCCGCAAAATCCAATACCAAAGAAGAATTAAGAAAACATATAGATCTAGAATTTTTATCCTATATTGTCATATGTGGAATAGAAACTCTATCAAACAGCACTCAAACACTGTTCTATCTGAATGACATCACAAAAAAATATAATTGTTTTTTCGTTGTGGATGAAAGCCTATTATGCAAAAATATTTCTGCCCACCGTACCATAAATATTATTCGCCTCTCTTTAAACTGTAAATACAAATTAATTTTAAACGGCACTCCTATCAGTAAAAATGAGGCAGATTTATTTTCTCAATTTTATATACTAGATTGGCGGATTTTAGGATATAGAGGTTATTATGAGTTTGCAGCAAATCACTTAGAATTTGATTTATATGGAAATATACATAATTGTCTGAATATTGACTATTTAGTAAAAAGAATACAACCCTATACTTATCAAATAAAAAAAGATGAAGTTCTTCATTTGCCTAAAAAAAGACAATATATTCTATACTTTTTATTAAAAAAAGAACAATATGAACATTATTATGAAGTCGCAAATCATTTCTTGATGTCATTAAATGAACTCAGACCAGAGAGCATTTATCGCTTATTAATCGCCCTTCAAGATGTCACAAGCGGTTATTATGTCACAGAAGAAAAAGACCATATTATAAGAAAACCGTTTTTTATAAACCCACTTCATAATCCAAGAATAAAACTGTTACTTGATATTTTAGAAAATAAAAAAACCATTATATATTGCAAATATAAAGATGAGGTACAACAAATTTATGATGTCCTCAATGCCAAATATCAAAATTGCGCTGTAAAATGCGATGGTAGTCTTTCTTCTAAGAAGAGAGAAGAAAGTTTAGCCAAATTTGCTTCTGACCGCTCCATAAACTATATGATCACAAATAAATATTGTACTGCTTTTGGTCATAACTTACAGTTTTGCAGTAATGTCATTTATTATAACAATGACTATAATTACTCTACCAAACTGCAAAGCGAAGATAGAATTTATCGGATAGGTCAGAAAAAAGAAACAGAATTTATTAACATCTGCGCTGACTATTCTATTGATAAGCAGATTATAAAAAGTTTATATAAAAAGCAAAATTTATTGGATTTATTTCGATCTACTCTTGACAATAATCAAAAAAGCTCTTTATTACAATATTTACAATTAGATGATATCAGCAAACAAAAAGCACTAACCCTACATCAATGTAGTGATCTAGAGGAGATATTATAGATGCCAAAGATATATAACGACAAAAATGTATATGAAGCTGCTATGGAACGCTTTGATATTATATTTACAGAATTTAATGACTATTATTTTTCTGTAAGTGGCGGAAAAGACAGCTCTATTATGTTACAATTAGCGGCGCAAGCTGCCAGAAAACATCAGAAAAAATTTTCTGTTCTATTTATTGATTTAGAAGCCCAGTATAAAGCCACTATAAATCATATTTTAGAATTAATAGAAGATGTGAGAGATGTATTAGATTGTTGGTATTGGATAGCACTTCCACTTTCTTTAAGAAATGCTGTTTCTATTCTTCAACCCAAATGGATCTGCTGGGATAAAAATGACAGGAAAAAATGGGTACGGCAGCTCCCTAATTATCATTTTACAGATAAAAAAGTCAAAATTATTACAGAAACATCTAATCCTTGGAATTGGTTTGAAGTTGGTATGGAATTTGAAGATTTTATTCTTTATTTTTCTAAATGGTTTCAACAGAGAAAGGGTGGTTTAACTGCTGTAGGTATAGCCATAAGAACCAATGAATCTTTAAATCGCTTTAGAACTATTATCTCAAAAGAAAAAGAAAAATTTAAAACCTATTCATGGACTACTAGAGCACATTTACATACAGAAAAACTGTCGATCTATCACTGTTTCCCTCTATATGACTGGAAAACAGAAGATGACTGGATTGCTGTTTCAAAGCTCAATTTAAAATTTAACTATATCTATGAACTGATGTATAAAAATGGGCTGTCTATCCATGAACAGCGGCTCTGTCAGCCTTTTGGAGATGATCAAAAAAATGGGCTGAATCAGTTTCGAGCATTAGAACCAGAAACTTGGGAAAAGGTATTAAATCGAGTAGCAGGTGTTAATTTTGGAAATATTTATTGTCGAACGTCACTTTTAGGAAACTTACACTCTAATAAACCTGATAATATCTCTTGGCAGCAATATACTGTATTTTTATTAGAAAGCATCGGTCTATATGCGCCCGAATTAAGAGATCATTATTATAAAAAGATTAAAACCTTCTTTCGATGGTATGAAAAACAGAATATTAGAGTACAAGACATCAAAGAGGAAGAAAATTATCAATTAGAAAATGCTCGAAAAGTAGCCTCTTGGCGAAGAATAGCTCGAGCGATTGAGCGCAATGACTTCTGGATGAAACGCTTATCCTTTTCTCAAACTAAAACAGATACCCAAAGACTTTTTGAGTTAAAAGCGAAATATAAAAATCTCATCTATGGTGATGATACTACAGATAAAGATTTAAAAACAATTGCCGAGCAGTTACAACAAATACCCAAAACTCCTCCTGTCACCATACGAAAATTTGAAGGGGATTACAACCGCCAGGAATTTTATAGTCTTATGGGACAATTTTTTGCAGAAAAGAATTATCAGAAAAAATTACCTTATTTATATAATGACGATAAGATGATATGGTGTCTTTGTTTAGATAATAAAAAAAATGTCCTCGCCTTTAGTTCTTATACGATAAAAAAATCAGAAATAAACTTTAAAACCGATTTTTATACTGATGATATAGAATATTCTAATATTCTTTTGAAATATAAACTGGAACAACTGGAAAATTATAAATTGCCCATCATCACTGCAACTTGTGATACTGGTATTTATAATCTATTAAGCCAGTATAAATTCCATATAACAAGACGGACAAAAAATTATATCTTTTTAAGAAGAGAGGTTGAACCATATGATTGATAAACTACTTTCTCAATTAAAGCAGAAAATAGAGGCATTACCCTTAGAAGAGAAAATAGAAGTTTTAAATAAGGTTAGAGAAGAATTACATAATATCAGCCCTTTCTGTGAAGAACCTGTGGATTGCGTTTTATGGGTAAAAGCAGAGAATCTTCATGCTAATGAATATAATCCTAATGTAGTGGCGAATCCGGAAATGAAACTATTATATACTTCTATTAAATTAGACGGTTATACACAACCGATTGTTTCTTATAAGTTAGACGAAGGTGTAAGAGAAATTGTAGATGGGTTTCATAGAAGATTAGTGGAGGAAAGAGAAAAAGATATCAGTAAGCGCGTTTATGGATATTTGCCTGTAACTACAATCAATAAACCTCTCTCCGAGCGCATGGGTTCTACCATTCGACATAATCGAGCGAGAGGAACGCATGAAATAGAAGCCATGTCTGATATCATATTAGATTTAACAAAAAGTGGATGGACAGATGATGATATCTGCAAAAAATTAGGAATGGATTTAGATGAAGTGATTCGTTTAAAACAGATTACAGGTTTAAAAGAAGCTTTTCAGAATCATGAATTTTCCAAATCATGGGAGGAATTTGAATCAAAGTATTATAAAGAGGCTGAAATAGAAACAGAGGAGATTCCGAATAAAAAAGAGGGAGCTAAGAAAAAGAAATAGGATAGTGTTTTTAATCAAAGGTTCAAAGGTTCGCATAAGCAAGAAATGTTCCAACGAAGCCGCGCTCCCGCTCCGTTCCAGACGTAGCGGTACTAAATTCGCAAATCCCGCTTCTTGCGGGTTTGCTCATTAAGTGCCAACGTCTTCCAAGGGGCTTCTTTTGGAATCATTTCTTGCTTGTGCTAGTTTTTAGAATGGGCTAGTTTGTGAAATATGATGGTTCTATTTGGTTTCTATAAAATTAAGTAACTGTTATTCTGCTTTAATAAATGAGAAGGAAATACAATATGAAGGTTAAAGTTCAAGTTAAGCTAAATATGAAAACTTAGATAAATTTGTGACAACTTTTTATGATGTTTTAAAGATAATATTTGTAAAATATTAGAAAATATAATATTTGTAAAATATTTATTATAAAATATTAGTAAATTATGTGTTAAGGGATGAAAAAACAAGGGGTTTTGTTTAAATATAGTAGAGTTAATATACTTACTTTTTAGATAGTGTTTGGAAATACTTTCCTCGTCTTACGTCATTCCAAAATATATTTGTAAATGTTTCAAATGACCATTGTTCTATGGTATCTGCAACCTCCTGTGTATTTCTCGTTTTTAGTTCAAGGATTGGGTTACTCCAATCATCATCTAAAATCGCAATTAGATAATAATGTCCTTTAACATCACCTTCAGGATACCAGCCTAAGTCAATGGCAAGTGTATGTGTTATGACTTTTTTGTTCTCCTTGTAAGTATATTCTGTTACAAGATATGTCATGTCTTGAACAAAAATATACAACCATGCTTCATCTTCTGGTTCTATTTCATTTGGTTCAATATCTTCTAATTTGTTCCACTTGATTGTCCAGTTTGAGTTAAGGCGAAAAGGTTTTAAACTTTTCCACCATTTTTTATTATTCATTGACTATAATCCTTTCATTTAATATCATTATAGGTAATTGTGAAATTCCGAACATTAATATCATTATAATATCCTAATTGTTTATATCCCTCAAAATTCACTTTTCATCGTCCAATAATTGAATAACCTCAACTTGTTGTATCTGTCTTGGATATGTTTCGAGAATCTCTCCTGTAAAGGTAATGGAAATATGATCGCCCACATCCAAATCCCCTATTAAAATATCAGTATACCGCCATATAATTTTTGTTTCTTCTGTGACAGAAAAGCGAAATTCTCCTCTAAAATTAATATCGTTTATTTCCATGCCTGTTACAATGAGTGTGTTATCCTGAATGTCAGAAATCGTGGCATAGAATGTCTGTGAGATAAGTGCAGGCGCAGAATTTTCCATACGGTCATAAACTATCTTATATCCAATAAAGCAAAATATTCCTGCAATCGCTACGCTATAACAAAGTATAGCAATAACAAATCTCACTATTTTTTTGTTCATTATAATACCTCCCTCTTTTATAGTTCTACTTAATTTATAGATCCAAAAAATTTACAAATACTTCTCTTTCCATTTTAATATTATCCGATAAAATTATTTTATTTTCTCTGAATTATATGTATATTTTGCGAACAGAAAAATTTGTATTTTTACTCGTCAAATCTATTCCTTATTCACTTTTTTCAATTAACAACACTTAAACGAATAAGAACCTTATTTCTTAAGTTTATTGAACGGAAAGAACCTTTAAAAAAAGAAGAAAAAATTGCTCTCTCACTTAAAAAATCGAAATATCCCTACAGAAAAATAATAAACTGGTTTATACTACAAACTAGCTTGTGGGAATAACTATTCCGAAAGAAACCCCTTGGAAGACGTTGGCACTTAATGAGCAGTTCCGCGAGAAGCGGGGCTGCGAATTTAGTACCGCTACGTCTGGAACGGAGCGGGAGCGCGGTTTCGTTGGAATAGTTATTCCCACAAGCGAACCTTTGTCAAAATGTACTTAAAATAACAATTTTATTTCTTTTACTTTTTCTTGCTCTTTATATAATGCACCAATCTCTTAAATAATTTCCATAAAAGCATATCATATCCTGTAGCAGCCATAAATCGCTTTCTTTACTCACAGTTCTATATACTTTCTTATAATGATAAAACCAATTTTCTAATTCTTGTGCTAAGTCCTTATTATCTGGCATGATCTCAAATGTCATTCCGAAATCTTTTGTCATCACAAATTTTCCTATTTTATTAAATATTATCATTCCATCTATGGATATGATATAGGGGTAAATCTCAGATTTTCTGTCACTATCTATCTCTTTTAAATATTCATACATCTGTAATTGAATATCCTGCAGTCTTTCATTTTTCTTATCAATATTATTCATGACATTTAAACTTTCTGACATACTTTTTTTGTTTTCTTGTATGTATTCCTCTATATTATCTAATATTTCTCTATATCTGCAGGCATGTTCCCATGTGAATCCCAGATTTTTTTCTATTCCAGCTACGATATCTAAAAATTTCTCTTTGTTATCATGATATTCTAATTTAGAAATCCATTTATTTATCTCTTCATATTCTGGTATATCACTTGTATTCCATGAAAATGCTGCTCCATAAATGAGTCCCGGTCTGCTAAATTCTGGATGATTAATATGTAAAAAGTCACCCCAGTCTGTATTCAACACACCAATTGCTTCATATTTTTTGGCATAAGAACACATTCTTTTATTATTCTGATAAGCACACCAGTTTAAGTTCACAAACATATTCCATGCACAGACTCCCGGACAACAGTATTGGACTGCTCCCACTTCATGCATTTTTTGTATTCTCTCTTCCCCTTCATTCCACATATATCCCCAGTTCAGACAAATGGTTTCTTTTGGGAGTTCTTGAATTAATTCTGGAAATTCTAAAATCACATCTCCCCAAAACATTGGACGTTTTCCATTTTGTACTAAAAATTCACATAATTCCTTTACATAATGGATATAGAAGTGGTCTTTTCCATATTTCTGTGCTGTTTCTTTTGATCTTCCTTTGCCTAGATCAAATGTTTCATCGGCACAGATATTAAATAAATTGCTCTGAAACAGCCCCATATATTCTGAAATCATGCTTTTTATTAATTCTAAACTTTCTGGATTAGAGGCATCTATGGTATGGTGATGCATACGTGATCTTAAGCAGAAAGGGGCTTTATCTGAATCTTCTAATTCGCACAGGTGAGTATATTTTTTGCTGGAAAGGAGTTTAAACATATGTCCAAAGGTCGCTAAAGAAGGCACTAATTGTATTCCTCGTTCTGCGCAGTAGGAATCTAATTCTATGATTTCTGCTGCTGTAAGAGGTGTATCATCTCTCCATAATTCAGAAATATTTCGGAATAAATAAGTGTGTTCTACATATAACTGAAGTTGGTTTATTTTATAGTAAGACAGACGATCTGCTAAGGTCTTTAGCCAGTTTAAAGTTGGTATTCTTCCTCTGGTCACATCAAAATAATATCCTCTGTTGGCTATTTCTGGTTCATCTTGTATTTGAATACAAGGAAGCTTTCCTCCTTCTTGTTGTGCTATCTGAAGTAATGTCTGCATTCCATACCATAAACCGCTCTCACTTCCAGTAATCACTACATTTTCTTTTGTTATTTCTATTTGATAACTTTCTGAATCTTTTTTATTATCTTGGATAAATACAATATCCCCTTGTTTTGCATTTCCTCTTGTGATTTCTAAATCATAACCTATTATCTTTTTTAGATTTTCATGAAAAAGAAGTGTTTGTCTTGCAACTTTAGCAGAACAGCTTTGATCTATACAGAGATAGCTTTGATAAGATATAAAAAATGCTCCTTCTTTTGTTTCTATTTGCTTTGGTTTTGGAATTAAATACATCGTTATTCCTCCTGTTTTTTCTCTATATTTGAAACAGCTTTATCGTTTCTTTCTGATGATAGCATATTTTATTGTGATAATATATAACTTTTTTATTAAATTTATCATATTAAATATTTTTATGTTTCTACTATGAATTTAATGATGTAGATGGTATACTAAAATCAACTGACAAAGGTTGACTTTAGAAATATAAAAAACGAAAGAGAGGAAAGAAACTATGTGCCAAAAAAATAATCAGGAAAGCTTGTTCCACAGTATTTTTTCTTCTAAAGAAAAAATGTTAGAATTGTATCAATTATTCTATAAAACAGATAGTATAGATTCAGAGGAAATTCAAATCATATCTTCTGATGAAAAAGGGATTTTTAAAACGAATGACCTCGTTTTTCTCATAGAGAATCGCTGTATTTTGGTGATGGAAGAAGCTTGGAGAATCTCTGAAACATTGCCACTGCGCTTTCTTTTATATGTAACAAGGGTTTATGAACGCATTTTAGAATTAAAGCACCTTTATACTTATTATCGTTTCCCCCTTCCTGTTCCGGAATGTATTGTTTTATATGATGGAGAAGAGCCTTTATATGATGGAAAAAAACGAGTTGAGGAAGTAACGTTAAAATTGTCAGAGGCATTTTCTTTAAAAAAAGAAGTGACTCCATTTGAATTGTTGGTTCGAGTGATCGATATTCGTTATAATAGAAATTCTGAAATATTGCAGAAGAAAAGTACGTTACAGGAATATAGTCAGTTTCAGCATATATTATTAGAACGGTATGAAACGGAAAAAGATATGGGAAAGGCGATAGAGGAGGCTATTACATGTAGTTTGCAAAGAGGGATTTTAACAGAATTTTTGACAGAACATGCTGCTGATATTCCTTCTTTGTTTACTCTCGCATATGAAAAAGAATTTGTGAGAAAAATAGAACAGGAAGAACTCTGGCAGGAAGGAATGAAAAAGGGAGAAAAAGATGGAATAGAAAAAGAGAGAGAAAGAATTGTTTCAAAAATGATACACGCAGGATTCAGTGATTTTCAAATAGCAAGCTGTACGGGAATGTCTTTAAGAGAGATTGAAAAAGTGAGATTAAAAAAGTAAGTAGAAGGAATGTAAATATTCTTTCGCTTATAAAGGTCAAGAATAAAAAAGTGTGTATTGGGGAATTTTTGAATTAATAAAAGTAGGTGATTGAGGAAGTTAAAAAGGAATAGGTGTGTTTTATTTATTGGAAGGGCAAAAAGGGACGCTTCGGCAAGGAAGTATTCCAACAAAGCCGCGCTTTCGCTCCGTTCCAGACGTAGCGGTACTAAATTCGCAACTCCTTATGGAGCTGCTTATTAAGTACCAACGTCTTCCAAGGGGCTTCTTTTGGAATACTTCCTTGCCTCCGCTGATTGGTTGGCTGTTCTACTTTTGGAAGAATGAATGTTATGATAAGCTATGAAATTTAAGTAAGGAGATATGTAGAAGTAATTCTCAAAAAGGTCAGTATAGATGAATATTTGGAGTTTCTTAATTATCTATGAGTAAAAGAAATACAAGTTTATGGATAATCTTTTTATAACATAAATCTAAAAATTATACATACTTTTTAATAAGATAATTTTTATGAGGAAGATTATGTTAAATTATATTTGGGGAGCTATGATTGTCATCGGTATTCTTTTTGGCGCTGTGAATGGGAAAATGCCAGAACTGACAAATGCTGCACTGGATTCGGCGAAGGAATCCGTCACACTTTGTATTACCATGCTAGGAGTGATGTCTTTATGGACAGGAATAATGGAAGTGGCTCGCTCTTCTGGATTAATAGATTCTCTTACAAAAAAGATCGAACCATTTATCCATTTTCTATTCCCTAAAATTCCTAAAAATCATCCTGCCAAAGAATATATTGCGACAAATATTATTGCTAATGTTCTCGGTTTAGGATGGGCTGCTACACCTGCTGGATTAAAAGCTATGGAAGAATTATCTAAAATAGACAAGGAACGGCATGGTGGAAAGATAACGGGAATCGCTTCTAATGAAATGTGCACTTTTTTAATTATTAATATCTCTTCTTTACAATTAATTCCTGTCAATATGATAGCCTACCGTAGTCAATATGGCAGTGTAAATCCCGCCGCTATCGTTGCACCAGCCATAATGGCTACTGCATTAAGTACTATCATAGCAGTTATATTTTGTAAATTCATGGACAAAAAGCAGAGGGTATAATGCTCTCTGCTTTTATAATAAGTCCAATCATGAAATAACAAAGAAAAGTTGTCATAGAAGTCAAAGTTGTTTATAATAAAAGAAAAAACTATTTTTATAGAACAAAAATAACTTTAATAAAAAACTTATTTTTTCATGAAAACAAAATTTCTAACATCAAACACATAGAAAGAAGGTGCAAATATGATTCAAAAAACATTGCCCATTGGTATTGATGATTTTAAAAAAATAGTAGAAGAAGATTATTATTTTATAGATAAAACGGAAATGATAAAAGATTTATTAACTTATAAAACAGAAGTAACTTTAATCACACGTCCTAGAAGGTTTGGAAAAACTTTAAATATGAGTATGTTACGCTATTTCTTTGAAAAAACCGAACTCAACCATCACTCCTTATTCCAGAACTTAAAGATTTCTAAAGATGAAGACATGATGAAACACTGTGGAAGATATCCTGTCCTATTCCTAACCTTAAAAGATGTCAAATGTAACACTTGGCAGGAAACTTATCAAAAAATAAAAGGGTTAATTATCGATGAATTTACAAAACATGACTATTTACTAGAAGGAGATATATTAAAATCTACAGAAAAAAAATATTATCAACGTGTTTTAGATAATGTCATGACACTCAGTGATGCAGAGGAAACATTAAAAAAATTATCTTGTTATTTAGAGCGCTATCATAAAGAAAAAGTCATTATCTTAATCGATGAATATGATACCCCTATCGACAGTGGCTTTCATTCTGGCTTTTATGAACCCGTCGTTTCCTTTTTCCGAAACTTCTTTAGTGCCGCTCTGAAAGGAAACTCCAGTTTAAAACTTTCTGTCCTAACGGGTATCATTCGTGTATCCAAAGAAAGTATTTTCAGCGGACTAAATAATATCAGTGTTTTCAGTGTTATAGACGAAGACTATTGTCAATACTTCGGTTTTACTCAAGATGAAGTCACGCAACTCACCAAAGATTATGACTGCCAACAGCATCTTCCTCAGATTAAAACTTGGTATAATGGCTATCAATTTGGCGACTTAGAAATTTATAACCCCTGGTCTATCCTCAATTTCTTGCGCAAAAAATGTGTTTATATGCCTTATTGGGTCAACACCAGTAGTAATTTATTAATTCATAAACTTTTAAAACGATTACAAAAAGAACAAACCCAAGCCTTAAAATCTTTATTAGAAGGTAGCTCTATAGAAACCATCATTAACCCAGAAATCACCTATAAAGATATCGAAGAAAATCATTATAATTCCTCTCATATCTATAGCTTTTTATTGGCTTGTGGCTATTTAAAAGTACAAGAAAAAAAGCTGCAAGGAGGAAAATGGAAAGTAAAGGTCAAAATACCAAATGAAGAATTATATAGTATCTTTGAAGATGAAATTTTAACCTCCTTACACGAAAACCTATATAGCGATCAACTCCTTCACTTTTTAGAAGCGCTTTTGCAGCAAGAAACACAAACTATCAAACAATTCCTAGAGCAGCTACTTTTAGAAAGTATCAGTAACTTTGATACCTTAGAACGCTTTTATCATGGACTCATGTTAGGCTTAGTCGTTTCCTTCCGAGAATACTATCAGATACGAAGCAATCGAGAAAGTGGAGAAGGCAGATATGATTTGATGTTACTTCCTAAAGAGAAGGAAAAACCGGGAATCCTATTTGAGTTTAAAATAAAAGAAGCGACAGAAACCTTAGAACACGCCGCCGATAGAGCCTTAAAACAAATCCAAGAGAAAAAATATGATACAGAACTCTTACAGGCAAAAGTTTCTTATGTGATAAAATATGGGATTGCATTTGATAAGAAAAAAGTTGCTGTAAAGGTAAAACAAACAATTCTTCAAAGTTGATCTTGTGTTTTCGCGCAGGAAAGAAGGTATTCCAACGAAGCCGCGCTTTCGCTCCGTTCCAGACGTAATGGATACTAAATTCGCACCCCTTATCAGGGCTGCTCATTAAGTACCAACGTCTTCCAAAAGGCTTCTTTTGGAATACCTTCTTTCCTGTGCTACTTTCTCCGCTGTTCTAAAAATAAAAAGCCCTTTCCATTTATGATAAATGTTTTATTTTATGAATTTCCTGCTTTCTTGTAACCTATAACTACTTAGTACACTTTCTAATCCCTATACATATGTATAACACCTATCTTTCAAATTTATTAAGAAAAATACCACTTTAATATTCTTAAATTTATCAAGTTATCATACTCCATATAGCTACTAAATCACTTTAATATTCTACTTCATAAAAAAGCCAAAAAAGTAGCTCAGGCAAGGGACTATTCCAAAAGAAGCCCCTTGGAAGACGTTGGCACTTAATGAGCAGCTCTGTAAAGAGTTGCGAATTTAGTACCGTTACGTCTGGAACGGAGCGAAAGCGCGGCTTCGTTGGAATAGTCCCTTGTCTGAGCGGAAAGCTGAATCAAAGTGTAAAAATTAATGACCGAATCTCTCTATTCTAGAAATTCTTATGAAAGTATTAAAGATCAAAAGAATCATTTTTTATATAATTTTTTCCAAAAATGCTTAGATCTATTTTTCTTTACATAAAAAAAGCTACCCAAAATTTCACAATCTCAGATAACTTTTTATCGTTAGAATTTCCTTATTTATGTAATTAGATATAGATTACGCCTGTAACCACAATACTATGAGAAGAAGCATTTTTCACTCTTACTTCATATAGTCCATCCTTTGGAGTAGTAAATCCATGAGTAACTCTACCATCCTTGGATACTGTATAGACCATATCATCTGTTTCTGTGCCAAGTCCTACATAAAATTTATCGCTACTAGACTCTGCTTTAAAAGCAACTTGTACAGAAGCTCCTTCTTCTAAGGAAACAGATCTTACACATGCTATGTCTCCTCTATCCAGAGGTAGTTCTAATTCTGTAATACCTCTTGGATCAATGCTCATAGTGAAAACAGCTTCTTCACCTGCTGCAATCTCTACAGGCAATGTAAATTCTTCAAAAGAATTTTCTGATACTTGTTGTTCTATTACATAATTTGTGATTTGGTCTTCTGCCCTTAGAATACTTGTAGACGCTGCATAAGATACTAATGTAGATGCCGCAATCAATGTGGTAGTAATTGCTGCAATACCTATTTTTCCTATCTTCTTTACGGAAACTCTCATAAGTTTTTCTAATCTCCTTTTTATCTCTTCTGGATTCTCTCCATCTTTATCTACAAATGACATCATGTCATCTGAATTTGTACCTCTGATCAATTTCACACTTTTCCAAATTGTATTACTATATTGTATCTTCCCATTAGAAGAATATTTCTCTATAACCTTTTCATCACAAGAAAATTCACAGTAACGTAATAATTCCTTATTATAAAAACGAGCAACAGGATTATACCAATAAATAACTGCTAATATAGAAGCGAGTTTCTTAAAAAGAAGATCTCTTCTTTTGCAATGTATCAATTCATGCCTTAATATAGATTTTTTTTCTTCTAAATCAAAACATTCCCATATTTTCTTTGCTGGCAATACGATAGCAGGATGAAGAACTCCTATGGTAATAGGCGAATCTATTATTTCGCTCTTATATACCATAATAGGAATTTTTATATCCAATTCTTCTAATAACTCCACAATAAGCTTATTCTCTTCATCCATCTTAATACAACTGTCCAATAAGGTATTTCTAAATTTGTATTGATGATAGAACTTAGATGTTATTACACCAATATTTACTATAACCCAAATGAGTAATAGCACTATCGCAACCTGAGCATTTTTTTCACTCTGCCATTGTACAGCAATAGCTTTCATAAAAGTTGTATTTATAAAATCTTCTGATTGCGTTAAAAACAATAATTTTTCTCTACTATAAATTTCAAATATTGCCTTTGCTATTACTAAGTTGGGCATAATACTTATAAAAATACCTACTTTCAACAGGAAAAATATAAATTGGCTAGAATAGCTTTTCAAAATTTTACATAATAACAAAATAAATAGAAATAAAATAGTTGCTGAAAGTGGTATAATTAATACTAAAGTGTAGAGCAGTTGCTCAATCATTACTCTCTTCCCTTAACTTATCTTGTAGTTTTCCTAGATAATCTTCTATCTCATTAATCTCCTCTTGTTTCATGACTTTAATATTACAAAATGCAGAATAAAGTTCATCTAAAGAAAACCTAATACTTTTTCTTGCTTGTTTCATTAATTCTTCTTTCTGATAGCGTTCTCTAGTAAGAGTAGCAAAATAGATATTTTTTCCTTTCTGTTGAATGTGTTTTACATATCCTTTGTCCTCTAATCTTCTTAAGAACGTTGCCATTGTAGAAGTGTCCCACTTTCTGCTTTCTAAACTTATTATAAAATCTTGAAAACGTAATCCTTCTGGATGTTCCCACAGCATCTCCATAAAGACTCTCTCTGAGGCAGATATTCTCTTTTCTTTCACGGATTTCGACCCCCATTCTTTTAATAAAATTGATTTTGCAATTATAAGTATATTATTCATTTCTCAATACGTCAACAAAAATTTGATTTTTTTTTAATTTATTGGTCTTTTATGGCAGAAATTCTCTCTAAAAAAAGTCGATTTTTTTATATTTATACATAAATTTTTTCTATTTATTCAACTATTTTTACCATATTCTTCCTTATTTCCATAATCTTTTCTACAAATAATTCTTCCTACATCTTCTACATTCATCATGCTGTAAATTTACAGAATTTTCTTTTTACTTGTTCAGAACTATCTCTACAATACTCTTTGTTAACAAATTTTCAATGTAAATCGATCATCTTCCAATATTTACTAATTAAACCCTAGATTATGTAAAAGAAAATTAGCAAAAAAACAATCTATCTCATATAGAAATAAAATTTATATAAAAATAATAAAAATTAAAATTTAAAAAATGATAAAAAAATTTCTAAATTCCCTATCCCAAAATCCCCTATCCACCAATTTATGAGTCCCACCTCTAAAACCCACCCCCTATCAAAAACATTTTTTACTCTATTGACAGATTTCTTTTCTTATGATATTACTTATATAGTATATATTTCCTATTTTTAAAATGTCAGATCATACTAAAGTGTAAATTATAGAAGGGAGCTTTTATGAAAGATACTGGTGTAATTAGAAAGGTAGATGAACTAGGACGCTTTACCCTTCCGATGGAATTAAGACGTAAATTAAATATTAATGTTGGCGATTCTTTGGAAGTTTTTGTGGATAATGATAATATACTTTTAAAAAAATGTATGGAAGGCGATATTTTTACAGGTTCTACGGAAGACTTGATTGACTATCAAGGAAAGAAAATCTCTAAACAGACAATCAAAGAATTAGCAAAACTTTTGAATTAATTCTCTCCTGTTCATTTCTAAACATAAAATAAGACCATCACAAGAACTTACTTTTCAGATGATGGTCTTATTTTTTACTATAAACTATTTGGAAAATATTTACAACATTGATTAATTACTAAAATAATAAATTCTATTCTAAAAAAAAAATATATTAAAAGGTTGGTTATTATGCAAGGAAAATTATATTTATGTGCAACTCCCATTGGAAACTTAGAAGATATTACATTTCGTGTAATTCGTATTTTAAAAGAAGCAGATATCATCGCCGCAGAAGATACTAGACATAGTATCAAACTGCTCAATCACTTTGAAATTAAAACACCCATGACAAGTTACCACGAATTTAATAAAATAGAAAAATCTATCTATCTAGTACAACAAATGAAAAATGGTCTTACCGTCGCTTTAATCACAGATGCAGGAACTCCCGGAATCTCCGATCCCGGAGAAGAATTAGTAAAACAATGTTTTGAAGCAGGAATAGAAGTGAGTTCTGTTCCCGGAGCTGCTGCCTGCATCACTGCATTAACTATGTCAGGACTTCCCACTAGACGCTTTTGTTTTGAAGCATTTCTCCCTTCTGATAAAAAAGAAAAACAACACATCTTAAATGAATTAAAAAAAGAAACTCGTACTATCATTTTATATGAAGCCCCTCACCGTCTAGTGAAAACTTTAGAAGAATTAAAAGAAAATCTGGGAAATCGCACTATCACTCTATGCAAAGAACTGACAAAAAAATTTGAAACTGCCTCAAAAACCACTTTTCAAGAAGCACTAGAAAACTTTTCTCATACAGAACCAAAAGGAGAATATGTACTTGTAATAGAAGGAAAATCTAGAAAAGAACTAGAAGAAGAAAACCAAAAAGATTGGCAAGCACTATCTATTGAAGAACATATGGCTTTCTATGAAACCAAAGGCATAGAAAAAAAAGAAGCGATGAAATTAGTAGCTAAAGATAGAGGAACTACAAAAAGAGAAATTTATCAATATTTATGCAAATAAATACTTTCTCATCATCTAAAGAAACAAAACTCTTCCCTTATACATGAACTCAAAAAACCATATACAAAAATGGTTCGCTCCAGAAAGACCTCGTTCCAACGAAGCCGCGCTCTCGCTCCGTTCCAGACGTAGCGGTACTAAATTCGCCGTTTCGCTTCTTGCGAAACTGCTCATTAAGTACCAACGTCTTTCAAGGGGCTTCTTTTGGAATGAGGTCTTTCTTCCGCTAGTTCGTGATATAGGTGAGTTTACAGAGTAAGATAAAACTTATTCCAAGAATCTTTGCACTATATAATAACATTTTCTTTACAAGTCAAATCGGATATTCGCAATCCGCTTCGCTACTTGCTCATAACCTCATAG
>CAJUHN010000039.1 GCA_910585935.1 uncultured Lachnospiraceae bacterium
CGTCTGGAACGGAGCGAGAGCGCGGCTTCGTTGGAATAGCATACCTTCCTGTGCGAACCGAACCTTTGGTCAAATGATATTATTATGATGCATGAACACTATTTTCTTTTGAGTAATACTGTGCTTGTGCGTTCCAAAGTTCATAATATTTTCCATCTTCTTGTGTTACCAATTCTTCATGACTTCCTCTTTGTACCAACTGTCCTTCATGAAAAACGGCGATATCTTTACAGAAGCGACAAGAAGAAAGGCGATGAGAGATAAAGACGGTAGTTTTATCTCCGACAATTTCTTGAAAACGGCTGTAAATTTCAAATTCAGCTACAGGATCAAGAGCAGCAGTAGGTTCATCTAAAAGGACATAAGGGGCATTTTTATAGACTGCTCTGGCAAGTGCGATTTTCTGAGCTTCACCGCCAGAAGGCTGAATACCATGTTTATCAAAATCTGTATATAAAAGGGTATCCAATCCGTTTGGAAGTTTGTCAAGAAACTCTTCCAATCCAGCTTTTTTTAGAGCATCTATAGCTTGTTCTCGGTCAACAGTTTGATTTGCAGCAACATTTTCTCCAAGAGGAAAGGAGAAAATATGAAAATCCTGAAATACAATAGAAAACAGGGAGAGATATTCTTGGTAATCAAACTTGCGGATATCGATTCCATTTAAAAGAATCACACCTTCCGTCGGGTCATAAAGGCGACAGAGAAGCTTGATAAAAGTTGTTTTTCCGCTGCCATTCATTCCAACAATCGCCATTTTTTCTCCGACATGGAAAGTCAGGTTAATATCTTTCAAAACATCTTTATCTGTTCCGGGGTAGCGGAAAGAAACATGCTGAAATTCAATGACAAATTCATTGTCGTGGCGCTTTTCTACAGGAAGAGAACCTTGATACATGGCATTTGGCAGATCTAGGAATCTGAAATATTTTTTCAGATAGTCTGCGTTATAACGCATAGCGGTCAACACATTTGCCAAACCTAGAAAGCTGCGTGAAACATTGGAAATACAGGTGACATATTTTGTGATACTTCCGATGGAAATACTCCCTGCAAGGGCTGCGAGTGCAATAAAAATTTGTGTCGATGCAGTGGAAAGGAATAGGGGTAAAACAGTAAAAGGTAAAATCGTGTGCATTTTATCGGAAGCTTGTTTGTCAATCGCGATATCGTTTTGTGTGTGCCAGTGAGCGAGATTGTCGATAGCAAGTTGCTCTCCCTGATAAATCCGAAGATTTTTTCCTGATTGGTAGTTGATTAAATAGAAATATAAGGCGTCACGAGCACGGCAGAAGGGAACAATATTTTTACTGTATTCCTGCCAAATGATTTCAGATTTTGCTATACCTTTGACACTGAATCGGTTACATATGATATAAATTGCAATAATAACAAGCCATGTCCAGAGAGGGAAAGAAACCTGTGTGACAAAGCCAGTGAGCATCCAGAGAGAGATGACAAGATCTAGGAAACAAGACCAAACATCTATAATATGTTTGCGCAGAGCTAACAAGTTATGATTTTCTCCAGAATGAGATGCTTCTCTGACTTCTGTATAAAGGTTGCGCACATCGATATTTTCTATGTCAGCATAGTCCATATGAAACAACTTTTTCAAAAACAGAAATTCCTCTGCCCGATAGAAAAAATAATTTTCTGTATCCCAACGCATATTTAGAAAGTGAATGATCAAAGAAAGAATACATTCGGATAATACAATAACAGAGGCAAAAAAAATGAAGCGATTCCAGTCGCGGTTTCCCAATAGTTCATCGAGTAAAAGAGCAGAAAACCAGAGAGAGATGTAGGGCTTAATGGTTTGCAAAGTTACGTCAAGCAAGGCAGTTTGATAAAAGGCTTTTGCGCCTTCCCAACTGACCAGAAAGCCTTTTTTATAAATTTTTGCAGTACGTTTTACCTGCGCGAAAAAAGATATTTTCATAAAATCACGTTTCCTTTCTGATGATACATTATTCCATTTACTGTTATCCCTGATAACTAGAAATTCCAAGGGAAGGGTCAAGATCGGATTCATATTCTTGATTGGAATTATTTTGATAATAATAACTTTGTATCTCAAATAGTTTTGCGTATTCGCCTTGTTTTGCCATCAATTCATCATGACTTCCTTCCTCAATAATCCTGCCGTCTTTTAAGAACAGAATACGGTCGCAGAAACGAGTGCTGGAAAGCCGGTGAGAAATATAGATGGAAGTGCGGTTCTTGGTCAGTTCATGATATTTTAGATACAATTCATTTTCCGCAATCGGATCGAGAGCAGCGGTCGGTTCATCTAAGATCAAAATCGGAGCATCTTTATAGAGCGCCCTTGCTAACAAAAGTTTCTGCTTTTCACCGCCGGAAAGATCTACAGAATCTTCAAAGGAATCTCTTTGCAGATAAGTGTATATGCCAGATTTTAGAGAAGAAACTTTATCCCAAAGACCAGCCTGTTTAAGGCAATACTCAACCCTGACAAGATCGCTGTCTGCTTTATCTTTCATGCTGACATTTTCTAAAATACTTCCCGGAAGTAAGTCTATATCTTGGAATACAACAGAAAAGAATCCATAATAATCCTGATGGCGAAAATCTAAAGCAGATGTCTGATTAATGAAAATCTCGCCAGAAGTAGGTTTATATAGACCACAGATATTTTTAATCAAAGTTGTCTTCCCTGCTCCATTGAGTCCTACAACAGCGATTTTTTCTCCGGGCTGGATCGTGAGATTAATATGTTTTAAAGTATCTTTTTCTGCGCTAAGATGGGTAAAGCAAACATCAGACAATGTGATAGAACAAGGAAATTCAAACGCAGGGGGAAGACCCCATAAGTGCGAACTTAAGAAAAATGTATAGGAAAAATGCTGAAAATTCAAGGAAAAATAGGCACTGTAAATTTTTGGATAATTTTTCTAATAGAACGTAAAAGTAGCTATTTTATAGAATATTTTTTCAAGATAATAAAATATAAAATTTTATCTTTTCTCTTAATTTTACTGGTTTTTTGTGCAATTTTTTCTTAAGTTCGCGCCTATGAAGCGCAGCCCCCAGTTGTTAATATGATGCTGGCAAGGGTTTGAAATCATCGGGTAAAGTTCAATGAATCCAGTAAGCAGCAGTATTACAATGATTAAATGTTGTGGTGTGACAGAATCTTGTGTCATGCGCACAATTTCTTTTGGAAGAAAAGCCTGAAGTGTTGCATAAGCGACATTAAGTACAGGTGTCAGTAGTATACACCCCACCGTCTTCGGACTGAAATGCCATAGTTCCTTTACAAAATAAACAAGGTTATTCCAAAGTACAGCAGGTTTTAGATGGTTATTAGAATCCATAAAATATCCTCCTTTCGTAAGTTGTTTCTAGTATATCATATGGATACAGATAGAAAAAAATTTGACGCGAATGGTCAATGAGGCGGCACGAATGGTTTGTGTTGGAGCAAAGGTTCGCTTAAGGCAAGGAATATTCCAGCGAAGCCGCGCTTTCGCTCCGTTCCAGACGTAATGGATATAAAATCCTCTGAACCCAATGGGTTCACCAACGTCTTCCAAGGGGCTTCTTATGGAATATTCCTTGCCTTAAGCTAGTTTTTCGATTATTCTGTGATATAGAAGATTTTTTACATTTTTAGTAAATATTTTCATTTTGTGAATAGATAAGTGTATATTATGGCATGATAGTGGAAGGATAATCATAATCGCTTATGAAATTTGAAGAGGGAGAATCACTTCTGTAGAGAATATACCTTCTTCATGTTGACGGTTTATGCAGCCGCCGTATTTTGATACAATACTGTCTATTCTAGCCAGCCCAAAACCATGTCCTTCCTCTGTCTTTGTTGTCCGATATTTCCCGTGTACTTTATGAATAGAACGGTTCATGGAGTTGGTGATACACAAATAGAATTTTCCTTTTATTACATCTAGGTAAATGCGAATAAAACGATCCGCCGGATTGGAAAGTTCCATACAGGCTTCTATCGCATTGTCCATCAGATTTCCAATAACAATACAGAGTTCTAGATCAGAACATTCAAATTGCTTTGGAACAATAGCTTTTGCATTTATTGCGATTTGTCTGCTTTTCGCTATCGAAATTTTACTATTTAAAATCGCATCTACCATAACATTCCCAGTTTTAATCACAGTATCTACAGTACTCAAATCTGTAGTAAGCTGATCTAGATAGGCATCTAATTGTTGATATTGTCCTTGGGACAAGTATGCTTTCATCATTTGAACATGATTGTGATAATCATGTCGCCAGCCACGTACTTGTTGATACATATTCTGTACTTCGTCATAATATTTGGCGATCAGCTCACTTTGAAAATTATGGATTCGTTTTTCTGTAATATGATAGAGCAGCCATCTATTTAGAAAAATCAAAAAAATAAGAAATAAAATTATCGCTGCTACAGCAGCAGATACATACCAAATCATGTCAGACTCCTTTCATAAAAATCAGCGTTTGATAGTTCCTTTGATTTTTATTATTTTGTATCCTTTCGGATATATTGTATCAATGCTTGACTCGCTTCATGATACAGCCGTCTGGAAAGTGTCAATACTTCTCCTGTTTCTAATAAAACAGAGGTACGATTCAATTTCTGAATATAAGCTAGGTTGACCAAGCAGGAACGATGGATTCGGAAAAAGGTATTTTGTGGGAGCTGTTTTTCTAATTCGTTTAAGTTCATACGAAATGTCAGTTCCTGATCTTTTACATGAATGTTCACGGTATGCGAAAATACCTCAATATATCGGATCTCATCTATATAAATCCGAGTAATTTCCCCTTCTGTATTGAGCAAAAGAGAAGCACGTTGTTTCGTCAGACTTTGTACTACATGAGAGAGCACCTCATTTAGTTTTTCTTGTGTTACAGGCTTAAGCAGATAATGAAATGCATGTACTTCATATCCTTGTGCCATATAATCTGTAAAACCTGTAATAAAAATAATCGGAATAGACTTGTCTACTGTGCGGATCTTTTTTGCAAGTTCCATTCCGTCCATTTGTTTCATTTGCACATCTAACAGTAAAAGATCACAAGATTTATCTTCAATCCACTCGAACCAAAAACTTTCTGCTGACGAAAATTCCCGCATAGAAGTAAAAATCCCTGTCATGTTGCCCCAGACGGCGATTTTCTCTTTCAAATAATTTAGTTGTGTGATTTCATCATCACAAATCCCAATTGTGAGCATCATAACTTTATCACCCCTATATAGTAATGAAAATAGTATAGCAAAAAAAAGAGAAAACGAGAAGAAAAATATAAAAGATTATGAAATTGTTATTATGGGTTTGAAATAGACAAACTGGAATTATTATATTTCTTAAAGTATTAGTCGATTGCTTTTATACCCTTTTCAGACAGCTTCTTAAGATTTTCAGTCATATTATTTAACATTTCAGGGGAATGTCCTTCCCATTTAGTTGCTTCTGCAACAATTTTTAACGGTTGTTTTGATCTATACGATTTTGTAGGATTGCCCGGAAATTTCTTATCGGTAAGATTTGGATCATCTTCGTAATCCCCCGCGGGCTCAACAACATATATTTTTTCTTTACCTTCTCCTTCTGCTAGTTCTGCTCCCTAAATTGCCGCCTCCAAAGTTTCCGCAAAATAAACATATTCAGATTTTCTATCATCGTTATAATTTTTTTCTTTCCTGTAATTATAAAATCTTCTATTTTCAAGTCTGCTTTTGTTCCATGAAAAAAAGAACCTCGACTAAATACTATTTTTTCACTCATCTAATTTTCTCCTTTATGCCGAGAATAGAGCAAGAGCCAGGTTTCATTGGAATATTCCTTTTTTTAGCGAAAATTTCATTTTTCCCACGAACAGAAACCACATAATGAAGATGTTTGATCTTTCAAAACCTTTTTGCTATAATCAGGCTAGAAAGGAATTTATTTGTAATAATGTGTACATAAATGAGTAATAAGTATCTGTCAAATGTATTTTTTATTATATCAGTTTGAGGATTTTAAAAAGTAATTGTTAAACAGCGAATACAAAATAAATAAGGAGGGATTTCTTAAGGTTATGGAAGAATTGGCATATCAAATAAAAAATGGAAATGGAAAGATAGGGGAGCAGGGGAAAATATTATTAAAAGCCGAACTTTACCCTTGTTATCTGGATTTGAAATTAGAAAAAATCTGTGAAGTAGAAAAGGTAGAAGTCAGTGTTTTAGACGGGAAATTTTTGCTTTATTCCAGTGTAGATGGAGTAGATTATCATTATTTTCAAAAGGGAGAGAAAGTAGGATATTTGAGGATTTTCTTACTTTATCAAAAGGGAAATGGAGATGCTGAAATACAGAATGTGAGGGTTTTTGGTCATAAGACACAGGAAAATGTAAAGGAAGTAGTATATCAGCCGATTCATGAGTTTCAAGGCTGTGAATATGACAGAGAATTTACAGAAGAAGATACAATTCAAGCTGTTTATGAAATTATTGAAAGAGTCATAGGAAAACAATATGTATCATGGTTTTTATTAGAATTGAAAGAGAATAAAGGAGATTATTTTCGCTTACAGATGGACGGAGAACAGGTGAAAATTACTTCTAATACAGGAGTGGGGTTGGCAGTAGGAATTAACTGGTATTTAAAATATTTTTGCTGTGTGAATGTAGCCAGATTAGGTGAAAATCTGAAGATGCCAGAAAAAATACCTGTGATAGAGAAGATAGAAGAACACCACACAAATTTATCCATACGATATGCTATGAACTATTGCACTCATTCTTATTCTATGGCGTTTTGGGAAGAAGAGGAATGGCAAAAGGAAATAGATTATCTCGCTTTAAATGGAGTGAATTTAGTATTAGATATCACCGCACAGGAAGAGGTATATCGCAGGTTCATGGAAAAGTTAGGATATACACAGGAAGAGATTAAAAATTATATCACAGGCTCAGTATACTATGCATGGGCATTTATGGCAAATATCTATAGAGTGGGTGGACCTATATCAGATAGTTGGTTTGAGAGAAGGGTTAAATTGGCAAGAAAAAACCAATGGAAGATGCGACGTTTAGGTATGAAGGTTGTTTTACAGGGATTTAGCGGAATCGTACCTGTGGATATAAAGAAAAAGATTCCCAATTTGGAAGTAATAGAACAAGGATTATGGTGTAATCTGCCAAGACCGACAATGCTTAAAACAGATACAAAAGGATATCGAGATTGTGCAAAGTTATTTTATGAGAGTCAGAGAGAGGTATTAGGAAATATCAGTGAATTTTTTGCTGCAGATCCTTTTCATGAAGGAGGAAATGCAGAAGGGATAAAAAAAGAAGTAATGAGTAAGACCATTATGGAAGAGATGTTAAGTTATCGAAAAGATGCTGTTTGGATATTACAGGGTTGGGGAGAAAATCCATCAAAAGAATTATTAGAAGGCGTAAAGGATTATAAAGAAGACCATATTTTAATTTTAGATTTATATGCAGAAAAAATACCACATTGGCAAGAAAATCAGTTTCAAAAAACACCATGGATATATTGTATGCTCAATAATTTTGGAGGCAGATTAGGACTTAGAGGGCATCTTCAGACAATCACAAAAGAGATTCCAAAAATCAAAAAACAGAGTCATTGCAGAGGAATAGGAATTACACCAGAAGGAAGTAATACAAATCCGATGTTAAATGATTTATTTTTTGAAGCGATTTGGGAAGAGCAGGAAATAGATTTAGAAAAATGGCTGAGAGCTTATGGAAAGCGCAGATATGGAAAAGACAGTAAAAATCTATATCAGGCATTATTAATATGGAAAGATACGGCTTATAATCCGATCTATAATACAAGAGGAGAAGGAGCAGCAGAAAGTGTGATAAATGCAAGACCTAAATTAGATATCACAAAAGTTTCGGAGTGGGGAAATGTAAAAGTTGAATATGATAAGAAGCTATTTCAAAGAGGAGTAGAATTATTTTTAAAAGAGTACGAAGAATTAAAAGAAGTAAAAGGATATCTTTATGATGCAATAGATTTAAAAAGACAAATAATCGCGAATGAAGAAGAGGAATTATTAAAAGATATGACAGAAGCATTTCAAAATGGAGAAAAACAGAAATTTGAAGACATAGCAGAAAAATTTTTGAAAAATATTGATTTACAGGAAGAAAATTTAGCAAAGTGTGAGGATTTTTCATTGGCGAAATGGTTAGAACAGGCAGATAAAATAACAAAAGATATGGATGACTTTTCAAAAGATTTATTTCAGATAAATGCGAGAGCATTAATCACTACATGGTATTCCAAAAAAGCCTCAGAAGGCGGAAAACTGCATGATTACGCGAATCGACAGTGGGCAGGTCTTACAGGTCAATTTTATAAAAAGAGATGGGAGATGTGGATAGAGAATATGAGAGAAATACTTTCGGGGAATCAGAAAGAGGAAGTGGAATTTTATGATTGGGAATGGAATTGGGTGATACAAATAAACAGATATAAAAAAGAGAAGAGAACATTTTAAACAAAGGTTCGCGACGGCAAGCACCTATTCCAACGAAGCCGCGCTCCCGCTCCGTTCCAGACGTAACGGACACTAAACTCGCAGCCCCGCTTCCCCGTGGGTTTGCTCATTAAGTGCCGACGTCTTCCAAGGGGCTTCTTTTGGAATAGGTGCTTGCCGTCGCTAGTTTGTTGACTATTCTAAGAAAAATAAAAAATTTATACTACCTAAAAGAAGGAGAAACTTTAGTTTTCTAAAGTGCAAACTATTACAGTCTACAATATGATAGGCTATGTCACTCCATAAACTTATCTCAACGATAAACTAGCGAAAGAAAGAAAAGATTCCAAAAGAAGCCCCTTGGAAGACGTCGGCACTTAGCAAACGGTCCGAAAAGGGCTGTGCGCTTAGTACCGCTACGTCTGGAATGGAGCGAGAGCGCGGCTTCGTTGGAACTTTTCTTTCTAAAGCGAACCTTTGATTCCAATGTCTTTTTGCCCCCTCCAAATCTTTTTAACATATATATAAAAGAGTCTTGTATTTCAATTTTTACTAGGACTAGAAGCAGCTCTTTCTAATAAATGGTGATAAGGATAAACACCATGATATTTCTGGGTAGATGCGAATAGAAAATAAGCGATGCCCAGAATAAGAACAAGAGCTATTTTTATCCTCTTTGTTTGAAAAATGATTCTTTTATTCTGTTGTTTTGGAAGGGATACAATTTCTGGTATCACAATCATAGATAATAAAAATGGATAGATACAAAATCGCTCTAATATAAAATGTTTTGTGATAAATAAATTAATATAAAAAGTATAAAAAGCAGAACTTATATAAAGAAGATTAGCTTTGTCCTGCTTTAATAATCCTCTTGCATAGAAGCATACAAAAAGAAAATAGGCAGTCGGAAATATGAGATAGAGAACACTATTTGGCTGCCAAAAAATAGAAGACTGATAGTTCATATAAGGGAGAGAAAGAAGTTTTGTACCTAATATAAAGATAGGATCGATCCATAAATAAAGTCCTAAAAAAAGGAAAAGTAATATAGCTGCCATTTTTTTCTTTAATCTTAGATGGAAAAAGAAATAAAGCGGAATCATGAGTAGGATAGAATTATGAAATAGTGCTCCAACCAAAATAAAAATCAGATAAGGCAGAAATTTTTTTTGTTTCAGATAAGGAAAAGCGCATAAAAAGAATACAGCGGCAATAGATTGACGCAGTAAATTCATATTATGTGCAAAAAATTGGAAGCAGATATAAAGAAAAAGACTCATCCAAGGGATTTTAGAGTATTTTCTGATAAACCATAGAGTCACAACATGAATAAAAGTTGTGATAAAAAGAAGAAATATAGTATAATTTCCTCCTAAAAGAAAAACGAGTTTATTGAGAAAGTAAAATAAAAATTCTGTAGGATAAGTCCTTAAAATTTCCATAAAACTGAGATTACAGACCTTATAAAATATTCGCTGATAAGAAAAATAATCATAGCCTATAGCATAACGGAAAGAAGCGAATAAAGTTAAAAGGATACCCCAAAAAAGCAAATAAAAAGTTTGACTATTTTTACGGTCGGAAAAGAATGTTTCCACTGCGATTCCAGATATTGTTATAAAGAATAAAATCAAAAAATAAATCCACATAGGATACCTCTCTTAAAAAAATACCATCACATGTTATAAAAGCATTTATTTTCATCATATTTTATCAAAATAGATAAAAAGATATTATTATGTTTTGTAAGTCGGTTTATTGTAAAAATAGCGTGCTTTCAAAAGAAAACACGCTTATATACAAATGCTATAATAGAAAAGATAAATTTATTCTGAGGGTCTTGATGCTGCTCTATTTACTACTAGAGTGGGAGTTACATTAAATGTTCCATTTTCAGAAACAAGAGCACCAAGAGTACCTACAACATACATGGTATCTGCTTGATTTGCGTCTAATACCATAAGATTTACATTTTGTTCCTTGTTGGCAGCGAGCCATTTTGTATTAACAAGAGAAGTTGGTACTGTGGTATCCTTTTTAAAACCGATTGCGATTTGGTAATCATTTACAGTACCATCGTCACTCCACGTTGCATTTTTCATATTACTTATATCGACAGAAGTATAAATAACATCAATTTGAACAGGAATAGTGGAGTTATTGGTAATTTTTATTTGAGGGGATAATACTTTATTCTGCCCTGTGATACTATTACTAATATCAAATGGAACAAAAGAAGGCATTGTCACAGACAAAATGGTAGGTTCAATAGTTCCAATCATTTGCATTTCACTAGAAGATCCTACAGCAATGTCTTGTGTATTTAAGTCATCAGCATGAGCCATAGGTGTTGCAACGCTCAGAAAAGCCGCAGCAGCTGTTAAAAAAGTAATTAATTTTTTTTTCATATGTTCTCCTTTTCTTTACATTTACAGAATATTTTAACTATCATAGCATTGTATACGCATAAAAATTATTGTACTGTTAAAGTAATACCAGCACCAGTCTGCCCGATATATTCAGCAGTATCTTCTGTATAGGCTAAGAAATAAACCGTTGCCTGATAAGTTCCCGGTTCTAACATTTTATCTAATGTGATATTTTCTAAATAAGAACCAGGTTTTATATAATTAGAAGTATAAACTACTTCCTTTGTATCATTAATTTCTAATTTTACAGAAATAAGTTTTGCATTATTTCCCGGATTTTCTACCATTAAATTTCCATTTCCCGTATTAGCTTGAAAAACAGGAGAAGTATTGACAGAAAATGCGATCATACTTCTATCTAATTGTTCCTGTAACTCTTTTCTTCTCTGTTCTAAATCCACGCCAGGCATAATACCCATAGTAGCATTATCTTCAAAGACCAGCTTGGTTTTATCTTCTTTTTTTAGGAAGAGAAGACAACTCAAAACGACAATAGCTGATAGCATACAAAAACCACATAGAATGATTAATATTTTTTTCTTTTTTTTCTCAGAAGAAGTTTCTTGTTCAGAAGATTTTTTTTCTTCCTCTGGTTTTATTTTAGTTTGCTTTGACATAAAAGAATCCTTTCTAAAAAAATCTGTGTTTTTAAAATCTGCCTTTTTAAAGTTTTCATGAAATGAGATTTGACAAAATTCGTGAAATAATAAAAGAAAAAAATCTCGCGTTTGTCAAATTTTATTATATTTTGACGGAATAAAATATTCAAGTAGATATATTCGACAAATAAACGACAAATTGTGCGATTAAATTTTAAAATGTTTTTATTTTTTATAAAAAAGGTGAATAATAAAGGAAAAAGAAAAAGAAAAATAGAAAAAAATAACAGGAAGAATATGTCAAAAATTGTCGATAAATAGTCAAAAGACTTGACCAAAGGTTCGCTACGACAAGAAACTATTCCAACGAAACCGCGCTTTCGCTCCGTTCCAGACGTAATGGACACTAAATTCGCTGAACCTTGACAGGTTCGCTCATTAAGTGCCAACGTCTTCCAAGGGGTTTCTTTTGGAATAGTTCCTTGTCTTCGCTAGTTTGTTGAAATGGATAGATTATGAAGTTGTGATGACATTTTATCTATAATATAAATAGATATAAATTTTAATTTAGGACAGCCAAAGAAAACCACATTATAATTTTAAACTTGCCGATGGTATAGAGTAGCACAGGAAAAAACAATTCCAAAAGAAGCCCCTTGGAAGACGTCGGCACTTAATGAGCGGTGCGGTGACGCGCCGAGAATTTAGTGTCCGTTACGTCTGGAACGGAGCGAAAGGACGGCTTCGTTGGAATGTTTTTTCCTACGCGGAAACTCACTTAAGAGGTAAAAAGAAATATGTTTTTTTACTGAAATTTTAGGAGAAAAAAAGTTTTACAATAATCATAGCAATACCAAGTACTGTTAGTACAATACCAGTGACGCGGTTGAGTATTTTTGTGTCTGCCTTATTTGCAAATAAAGCGGATACTCTTGCTCCTATTAAAGTGGCTATGATACATACAATCAGTGCGGTAATATCTGGAAAACCTCCAAGTACCATATGGGAAACAGCACCTGTAAAGGCTGTAAAAGCCATAATAAATACACTTGTTCCAACGGCTGTTTTTAACTCATATCCTAAAACGCTAGTGAGAATTAAAAGCAGCATCATTCCGCCTCCAGCTCCAATAAAACCACAGATAAATCCGATTATCATTCCACATAGAACAGATTGGATAGCTTTTTGCTTTGCACTTTTTTGGGCATTTTGCTCTTTGGTAGTCATGACTGGTTTTAGGATAAATTTGATTCCTAAAAGAGTAGTCATAAATACGGAAAAACTTCCCATCATAGTACTAGGAGTAATAGAAGCGATATAGCTGCCAAACATTGTAAATACTAAAACGGAACATAACATGATCAAGCCATTTTTTATATCTAAATTTTTGTGTTTTGCATAAGTATAAGCAGAGATAGCAGAGGCGAGTACATCAGAAGCGAGAGCGATTCCAACTGCTTCATAGGCATTAAAATTTAAAAAAGTGATGAGCATAGGGGAAATGACTGCAGCAGCAGAAAGTCCTGCAAGCCCTGTTCCAATACCAGCACCTAAACCAGCGATAATGTAAACAATAAAATTTAACATTTTTCTTTTAGAGCCTCCTTCACATTTATAGAGATTGTGTTTAAAATTTTTAATAATTCTTCTTTTTCTCTGTCATCGATGCCCTGACAAATGATTTCTAAAAAATGGGTTCGGATTTTTTGGGAAAGTTTAATTACTGGTTTTGAGGGTTCTTTTAATTTTAAATGGAGGATTCTTCTGTCAGAGATATCTATAAAGCTTTCTAAGTAATCCTTTTTTATTAAATCGTCTACGGCTTTTGATACACAGGATTTTGGAAATTTTCTCAGTTCAGAAATATCTTTTGCAGTGTCATAATCGGGATTATTAAATAAAAACATAATAATTTCAATTTCTGTATGTGTGATGGATAATTTTTCTGTTGCCTCTTCCATTAACTTTTCGTATAATTTAAAAATTTCTTTTCCAGTAATTAGGAATTCAGTTGTAGAAGTAATAAAATCATATCCTTTCTATATAATTAATAAATGAACAGTTTCTTGAGAAACTATTTTAGCAGATTCAGATGAAAATTGCAAGGATAATATGTAATTATAGAGAATAATATAATTTGGGACAGATAAAATGAGAAAATATTATTTGGACTTTCATATAATGATAATAAAAGAATAGTTTGTGCAAGCCCTATATCTGTGGTTTAAACCTCAGATGTGCTGTTTTCGGTACAAAAATGGAGGGGATGCTATGAGAATCGATAAGAAGGTAAAAGTGGAAGGGATAAAAGTACTAATTGAAAATCTAGGATATGTGGATGCAGAACGGTTTATGATGTTGATGAATAAAGAATTTTTAAATGATTTAAAATATCAATCTATGAATTTAGATAGAGATATAGAAATGCCTGATTTAAGGGAGCGCTTAGAAGAATATGAAAGACAATTAGAGAGTTAAGATATTTATTTTGGAAGGGAATTCAAAAAGCAAAAAAATGTTTTTTGAATTCCTTTTTCATTGAAAGCCCTTTTTTTAGGGGTGAAAATTGCTGTTGACAGAAGAAAATGAAGTAGTCAAATAGAAAACATTTATAGATAAGAAATATACTTTGTAATATAATAGATGAGAAAATAATCTAATTTTCTGTATGAAAGTGCCTAAAAAATAGATTAAGTAAAAATAAACATTTTACTATACGGAGGAAGAAAACAATGGAGCGAAATTATGATTTTCTGAGCGCGCAAAATACCCATAATATAAAAAAGTATACGCTTAAAACGGCAACACAAGAATGGTTAAAGGCGATAAAAATGGTAACAAAGGAATCCACTTATTCAAAATATTGTACGGTTTCTCAATTACATATTATTCCCAATTTAGGAGAAATTTTATTATCCCATATTACACAACCTTTATTAGAACAATATGTTTATGATAAATATTTATATGGACGTGTTGATGGAAAGGGAGCACTTTCCGCTAATACAGTGCGTTTGATCACTTATATTTTGGAATCTGTTTTACAATATGCGAAACAGATGGGATATACAAATATTGTTTATGCTCCTATTTCAAAACCTAGATTGTCACAAAAAAATATGCAGTTATTCACCATTGAGGAGCAGAAAAAGTTAGAACAGTTTGTATTGACCAGAAAGGATTTTAGCGCTTATGGGGTTTATATCTGTCTTTATACAGGAATGAGATTAGGAGAATTATGTGCGCTCACATGGGAAAATGTTCATCTAGAAGAACGCTATATTAGAGTGATGCAGACTTTACAGCGGATACAAGTGGTGGACAGAAGGGAAGAAAATCAGAATAAAAGAACAAAAATTATTATTGATGTTCCAAAAAGTCAATCTTCTATTCGAGATATTCCATTGATAAATACATTGGCGAATCTATTAGAAAGGATAAAGGGTAAGGAAGAAAAGGCGTATGTTTTGACAGGAAAATCTACACATTTTATGGATCCTAGAAATTACCAGAAAAGGTTTAAACATATGCTAAAGGCTTGTGATTTACAACCTAGAAATTTTCATACATTGCGCCATCAATTTGCTTCTAATTGTATTGCACAAGGGATAGATGCGAAATCATTAAGTGAAATTTTAGGTCATTCTAGTGTTAATATTACATTAAATCGCTATGTTCATACGAGTATGGAGTTAAAGCAGTTACAGATAAATAAATTGGAAGAATGGGCGAAGTGAAATTGGGGGTGGGTTTCCGCGCAGGAAAAACCTATTCCAACGAAGCCGCGCTCTCGCTCCGTTCCAGACGTAACGGTCTAAATTCGCTGAACCTTTACAGGTTCGCTCATTAAGTGCCAACGTCTTCCAAGGGGCTTCTTTTGGAATAGGTTTTTCCTGCGCTGATTTGTTGGCTGTTCTAGGAAAAGAAAATTTGTTGTTTTATTGTTTATAAGATATGGAAAAGGACAAAAAGGGAGTATTCTTTGAAAGTAAGATTTTTAGATGCGAAAGGGTGGATAAAAAGGAACACTAGATAATACTAGAATATTTTTTTGCAAACTTGCCTATGATACAAACTAGCTTCAGAAAGTACCTATTCCAAAAGAAGCCCCTTGGAAGACGTTGGCACTTAATGAGCAGTTCCGTTAGGAGCTGCGAATTTAGTGTCCGCTACGTCTGGAACGGAGCGGGAGCGCGGCTTCGTTGGAATAGGTACTTTCTGAAGCGAACCTTTGGTTACAGTGTGTTTAGAAGAAGAAACAAGAAACGGGAAATAATGCTATAAATATCTTCAATTTTGCTGGAAATTTTAACTATAATCTGTTATGATTATAAAAGATAAATGTCTAGAAAAGGCATGATGAGATATACACTTGATTATATTTTTAAAAGGAGAATTGTTATGGACAGAATACAGAAACAAGAGTTGTGGATGACAGATCCATATTTCGATGAGGAAACCAGAAAGGAATTAAAAGCGATAGAGGGAGAGGAAGCAGAACTCTATGACAGATTTTATAAGGATTTAGACTTTGGAACAGGTGGTTTGCGTGGAGTGATAGGGGCTGGTACAAACAGAATGAATTGTTATACCATCAGAAAAGCGACACAAGGGCTTGCCAATTTTATCATAAAAGAGGGAGGACAAGAAAAAGGAGTGGCAATCGCTTATGATTCTCGTCATATGTCACAAGAATTCAGTGATGAAGCGGCGTTATGCTTAAATGCAAATGGGATTAAGACATATCGTTTTAGTTCTCTTCGCCCTACTCCAGAATTATCTTTTACTGTAAGGGAATTAGGCTGTATTGCTGGCATTGTTATTACCGCTAGTCATAATCCTCCAGAGTATAATGGATATAAAGTGTATTGGGAAGATGGCGCACAGATCACTGCTCCGAAAGATAAACAGATTATTGCAGAGGTGAATGCGGTGGAAGATTATGCATCTGTGAAAACCATGAAGAAAGAAGAAGCGATAGAAAAAGGGCTTTATCAGGTGATTGATAAAGAATTAGATGACAGATATATGGAAGAATTGCATAAGCAGGTTATGAATCAGGAGTGTCTTGATGAGGTAGCGAAGGAGATTAAGATTGTTTATACTCCATTACATGGAACAGGGAATCTGTTGGTTCGCAGGATTTTAAAGGAATTAGGTTTTGAACAAGTTTTTGTAGTGCCAGAACAAGAATTGCCAGATGGAGATTTTCCGACTGTCAGCTATCCGAATCCAGAAGATCCAAAGGCATTTACATTGGCTTTGAAGTTAGCGAAGGAAAAAGATGCAGATTTAGTATTGGCTACTGATCCAGATGCGGACAGACTAGGGGTTTATGCCAAAGATTCTAAAACTGGGGAATATATGTCATTTACAGGAAATATGTCTGGATTGCTCATTGCAGAATATGTTTTGTCCCAAAAGAAGGAAAAGGGGATTTTACCGGAAAATGGCGCTCTGGTGAAGACGATAGTGTCTTCTAATATGGCAGATGCTATTACAAAAGAATATGGGATCACCTTGATCGAAGTTTTGACAGGATTTAAGTACATTGGAGAACAGATAAAATTTTTTGAGCAGAATCATAATTATCAGTATTTGTTTGGATTTGAAGAGAGCTATGGTTGCCTTTTAGGTACTTATGCAAGAGATAAAGATGCGGTGGTAGCGGTGATGGCGTTGTGTGAAGCAGCAGCGTATTATAAGACAAAAGGTCTTACTCTTTGGGATCAGATGCTCCATATTTATGAAAAGTATGGATATTATAAAGAGGATTTGGCGACTTTGACTTTAAAGGGTGAAGAGGGAAGTAAGAAGATACAATCTATGTTAGAAGAGATGCGCAAAAATCCTCCTAAAAAATTTGGAGAATATACAGTAGAAGCAGTGAGAGATTATAAAGAAGGCGTGAGAACTGATTTAAAGACAGGTGTGAAAGAAAAAACACATTTGCCCACTTCTAATGTATTGTATTATGAATTATCAGAAGATGCTTGGTGTTGTGTGCGTCCGTCTGGGACAGAGCCTAAGATTAAGTTTTATATTGGAGTGAAGGGAAATGATATAGAGGATGCAAAGCAAAGGGCAGAAGGGCTAAAGAAGGCATTGTTAGAAGGATAGATAATAGTTTATAAATATTTTTTATGTGTGCTATTTGTTTTTTTTAAAATTGAAATAGATATAGTTAAGAATAATAAATATATGCTAATAAAGAGTTATTTGTATGATAGAAAAGAACTGTTATAAAAGTTTTTCTACTTTTATAGCAGTTCTTTTTTATTTATGGGGAGGTCTGGACGAGCAGACGTATTTGGCTAGTGTAATCAGGTGATTGGTGAAGTTTAATGTTATATGCTAGTTTCTTCTATATCTTCTAATTTATTAGATATCATTTGATTGATTTTTACGCCTATTCCTAATAAAATCCAAAAGACAGGGGATAGTACAATCATAGAATCATTTGCAAATCCAGCTATCATATAGGAAAATATACCAAGAAATATGCCAAGTCCGGAAAAGTGCAAAAATAGATTCTCTTTATAGGAAATTGTGGAGTAAAGTTTTATGCTCTTTATAAAGTATAAAATATAAAATGCCATTACACATAACAGAGATAGGACACCAGTTTGAACCGCAATTTGTAAATATAGATTATGAGGTTTCGTGAAAATATCTATTGTGGAATAACCAGAATTTAATCTGCCTACATAATCATATTGAGGAAAGACTGTTACAAAAGTATCAGGTCCAGTTCCTAAAATTAAAGTCTGTGCGAGTAGAGGAATTGTCCTAGACCAGATATAACCACGGTTTGTAGCAAGTTTTGTATAATTGGTGAAAATAGCAGAAGGGGGTGTGGATACTTCTAGCCAATTTCCAAAGTTATTTAATAATAAATATTTATTTGGTTCTACTTCATTAGAGAAAATCCAACTGTTTCCGTCTATTACTAAATATAAAGACATATAATTATCTATAGGAATAAGAGCTATCTCGCAATCAGAAAACGCTGTATTTTCTAATTTATAGGAGAAGCCTTCACTTTTTAAAATAATAGGCTCACCAGATGCGCTTGTCACAAGAAGGTTGGCATCATTATCTGCTGTATACGAAATAGAAAAATGAAGTGTTTCTTCTTTATAAGTGATCGATACATAATTTGCTTCAGTGGTGATATCTGTTAAATCATACGTTCCAGATTTCGCATTTTTTAGGAAAGATGGGATTTTAACAGCACCTACTATGATAATTCCAGCTATGATGATAATGCCTGCAATTCTGATGGGAAGTTTCCTCCAAAATTTAATATATAATATAAGAAGAAACAATGCTACAGCACCAAGAAGAGAGAGGGCAGCGGCAGCGGATTGAGATTTCAGTGTGATATAGCCTAATATTCCTGATATGATGAGATAAAGAAAAGAAATAATAAGGCTTGGTGTCAACCTGTTTTTATATTTAAAGTATGCGGTGATGCAAAATAAGAGAACAGGAATGACAAGCGCTCCATAAACTCCTACATAATTAGGGTTATATAAAGAGGCAGATACGCCGATATCTGTATTAAAACTAAAACCTTCTAAAAATATAGCGTATTTCTCTGGCATGATCAATTTTGTAACCCAGTCTAATTCATAAATGTTATGACCGATTGCTTGAGAGATACCAACAATACCGATGAGTAATGTGCCAAAACCCAGACTGCCCAAGAGCCAATGCAAATCATTTTCTTCTCTTATAATGAGAAAGGCATAGAAAACAGAAACACAATAACTCAGGATTATCCATAAGGATTCAAAATGGTCTGGAATACCACTTAAGCTAAGAGAGCGATAGTTAGAAAATATGGTAGAAGCTATCGCTAATAAGGCATATATTCCTATTAAAGAATAGGCATAGGGGATATGTTTGGAAATAGATCCCCGAAGTAGTTCTATAATAAGAAGAATTATCATAAGAGCGCCTAAAAAGATAATAGCTTGATTTTTGCAGTGCAGATATAAATCGAATTCTTCCACAGCATTGCCTGTCCAAGCAAAGGAACTTAAAGGATCTCTTAACATATAAAGCCTTACAAGGGAAGGAACAATTCCTAACAATAACATTAATGGTAATAAAGCAATCCAATGAAGAATGCGATCTGTTATATTCTTTTTTGTATTCATTTAAATTTTTCACTCCTTTATTTTTATATACTCATTATACACAAAATTAGGAATTATACAATTATACAATGCAAAAGTTAATAGGAATTTTGAAAATGATTGTGGATTGTGGGGTGGAGGAGTTGGGAGTGGAAGGGTCGCTGCGGCAAGGAAGTATTCCAACGAAGCCGCGCTTTCGCTCCGTTCCAGACGTAGCGGTACTAAATTCGCAAATCCCGCTTCTTGCGGGTTTGCTTATTAAGTACCGACGTCTTCCAAGGGGCTTCTTATGGAATATTTCCTTGCCTTCGCTCGGTTGTTGGCTGTTTAGCTTTTTGAAAAGCGGATTTCATGGTAACAATCAAATAAAAATTGAACTGCAACGGAAAATGATGTTTTATAAGAAAAGAAAGGATAAGGCATATTTATGATAAAATGGAGATAGATGGGAAGGGAGGTAGGGAAACCCCCATTTGCACTAACTTTTCTGGAATGCCGATAAATTAAGGGCTTTCAGCTTTTCCATTTGCTTAGAATTTTGCAAAAACAATGCAAATCAATGGATAAAAAAGATGGCTGCGTTAAGCAGATTTCTGCCAAACCCGCTATATAAGCTGGTTTCAGTTAAGTTAATGCATATGAGGGAAACCCCTATAGAAAGTATAGAAATAGTTTATAGGGAGTTTATTTATCTTACAGAAATATTACGAAAACGATATTTCTTCGTCTAAATATAACAAAAATCTTACAGATTATGAATATTGAAAAAAAACACTTGAATTTTTAAAGATGAGGCATTATAATACAACTGTATTGCAATTAGACATTTCAAAAACTCAAAAGGAGAGTGCGTTATGAAAAAAACTACTAAAATGGCGGCTGTTTTAGCTGCAATGTCCGTTATGGTGATTGGTGCTGTTTCTACTACTATGGCAGCAAACGAAGGTTGGAACGGTAATGATAATGACGGTTGGACATATGTACAAGATGGTGTAAAAGTTAAAGGTTGGCAACAAATCAACGGCGTTTGGTATTATTTTGATAAAAGTGGAAACATGGCTCAGGACGAGCTAGTAACAATATCTGGACAGACTTATTATTTAAGTCAATCAGGGGCTATGGCTACAGGTTGGCAGAGATTTGAAAGTGACCATG
>CAJUHN010000040.1 GCA_910585935.1 uncultured Lachnospiraceae bacterium
CTGGAACGGAGCGAAAGCGCGGCTTCGTTGGAATACGTCCTTGCCGGAGCGCCCCTCTTTGATTTTCAGGTAAGTGAAACAGTAATGGAAAGTTTAAATGTAAAGAAGAAACACTTGACAGAAGAAATGATATGTTGTATGATAGGAAAGGTGTTTAAAAAGGAAAATATATGAAAGATATTATAAAATATGAGTAAACAGACTCAAAAGACCCCAAAATCAAGGGAAAATTAAAAATAAAATCTGGGAAAGGAAAAGCTATTTTAGATGTAAACTTGCAAAATCGCGTAGACAAGAGGAAACATCTAAGATATACATTTATGTATATTTTTAGTAGCAGGGTATGTATCTATGGCATTTGAAAGTCTATCTGATAAATTGCAAAATGTATTTAAAAATTTAAGAGGAAAAGGACGCTTATCAGAAGCTGATGTAAAAGCGGCTTTAAAAGAAGTAAAAATGGCGTTATTGGAAGCAGATGTTAGCTTTAAGGTTGTAAAGCAATTTATCAGTGCAGTACAAGAAAGAGCCATAGGACAAGATGTATTAAACAGTCTGACACCAGGACAGATGGTAATTAAAATTGTAAATGAAGAAATGGTGAAATTGATGGGGTCTGAAATGACAGAAATTCAATTAAAACCCGGCAATGAAATTACTATCATTATGATGGTGGGGTTACAAGGAGCAGGAAAGACCACCTTTACAGCCAAGATAGCTGGAAAATTAAAGCAAAAGGGGAAGAAGCCTTTGCTTGTGGCATGTGATGTGTATCGTCCGGCAGCGATTGAACAGCTTCAGATTAATGGAGAGAAACAGGGAGTGTCTGTTTTTTCGATGGGTGATAAAAATAAGCCAGTCGATATCGCAAAAGCGGCAGTAGAACATGCACAGAAAAATGGTTTTCAGGTGGTGATTCTGGATACAGCAGGTCGTCTTCATATAGATGAAGAGATGATGCAAGAGTTGATTGAAATCAAAGAGAAAATGGAAGTTTTTCAGACGCTTTTAATTGTAGATGCGATGACAGGACAGGATGCTGTCAACGTGGCTGAAACATTTGAGGAAAAGATAGGAATTGATGGTGTTGTTTTGACTAAGATGGATGGTGATACTAGAGGCGGTGCAGCATTATCTATTAAAGCGGTGACAGGAAAGCCTATTTTATATATCGGTATGGGAGAGAAACTGAGTGATTTAGAACAGTTTTATCCAGATCGAATGGCATCCCGTATTTTAGGAATGGGAGATGTCTTGACCTTGATTGAAAAAGCGGAAGCTGCGGTTGATGTAGACAAAGCAAAAGAAATGGAACGCAAGTTTAAAAAGGCGGAGTTTGGTTTTGATGACTATTTAGAGAGCATGAATCAGATGAAAAAGATGGGAAGTTTGACGGATTTACTCAGTATGCTCCCCGGAGTTGGAAATCAGATAAAAGATGTTCAGATTGATGAGAGTCAGATGGGCAAAATAGAAGCTATGATTTTGTCGATGACCAAAGAAGAGAGAAGTAATCCAGATATTTTAAACCCTTCTAGGAAAAAGAGAATCGCACAAGGTGCAGGAGTATCCATTGCTGATGTCAATCGTTTAGTAAAACAGTTTGAACAAGGAAAGAAAATGATGAAACAGATGTCTGGCATGATGGGTGCAAAGGGGAAAAAAGGCAAGTTTAAATTGCCGTTTGGACTATAAATCATTTCATGAAAAGAAAGTAAATCTTGTAATATGATGATCCATTGAATAAAACTCGAAAATTAACACCAAATAAAATAAAAAAAGAAAGGAAAAAGCTACTGAAGAATGAACTTATAGAATAATTTGTTCAAGTGAGGAAGAACAATGTTTTTAGTAGCAGGTGAAAGAAATGGCAGTAAAAATTAGATTGAGAAGAATGGGACAAAAGAAAGCTCCTTTTTATAGAATTATCGTTGCAGATTCTAGATCTCCAAGAGATGGAAGATTTATTGAAGAAATTGGTATTTATGATCCTACCAAAGAACCTACTGTAGTGAGAGTAAATGAAGAATTAGCTAAAAAATGGCTTGCAAACGGCGCTCAACCGACAGAAATCGTGAGCAAGATTTTCAAAATTGCAGGTATTGAAAAATAGATTTCGCTTGTGGAGGTGAATTCTCATGAAAGAATTAGTTGAAGTGATTGCAAAGGCACTGGTTGATTTTCCGGATGAGGTCGTTGTAACTGAAACTGAAAGCGAAAAGACAATTGTAATTAAATTAAAAGTGGCTGCTTTAGATATGGGAAAAATTATTGGAAAACAGGGGCGTATTGCAAAAGCGATACGATCTGTGGTAAAGGCAGCAGCGGCGAGAGAAGAGAAGAAAGTGATTGTGGAAATTCAATAGTAGGATAGGGAGCTTATGTATGAAATGTGACAGTGTTTGTTACAATAAGTATGGAGAGTGTTTTTATTCTAGTGAGTGATGGAAACAAGATAACAAAAAGGGTGTAAAAAAGACCGTCAGACCGGAGAGGTGTGGCGGTTTTAGTATATTATAAAAAAGAATTTGGATAGAGAGGTTGGAAGATAAATAGGTGATTGTGAAGGTCAAAAGGGACGCTGCGGCAAGGAAGTATTCCAGCGAAGCCGCGCTCTCGTTCCGTGTAAGACTACGTGGTACTAAATTCGCCGTTTCGCTTCTTGCGAAACAGCTTATTAAGTACCGCCGTCTTCCAAGGGGCTTCTTTTGGAATACTTTCTTGCCTCCGCTGGTTGGTGGCTGTTCTACTTTTTGAAAAGTGAGTTTTTTGATAAGCTATGAAGAGCTAAGGGAGGGAATATGAGTAAGAGGTTTTTGTAAAGGTTAGTATTTATATGGGGTTTAAAAGGGGCAATTATTTAAAGTTGTAATTATTTATTGGAGGATAAAATAGAAAGGAATGGAAAGATGGAAGAATATTTGAGAGTTGGAGTGATTAGTTCTAGTCATGGGATTAAAGGAGAGGCAAAGGTATTTCCTACGACGGACGATCCAAAGAGATTTAAAAAATTGAAAAGAATATTTTTAGATTTAGAAGATGAGAAGAGGGAAGTACAGATAGAGCAGGTAAAATTTTTTAAGCAGTTTGTGATTTTGAAGATGAAGGGGATAGATAGTATTGAGGATGTGGAGAGATATAAGGGAAAGGATCTGGTGATTGAGAGAAAAGATGCACTTCCTTTAAAAGAAGATGAGTATTTTATTGGGGATTTAATAGGAATTAGAGTTATAACAGAAAATGGGGAGGAATTAGGAAGAGTGAAAGATGTATTGCAGACAGGTGCAAATGATGTGTATGTAGTAGAAAGAGAAGGAGAGAAAGAAGTCCTGCTGCCAGCGATTAAGGAGTGTATTTTGGAAGTGGATTTAGAAAAGGGTGAGATGAGGGTACATGTGATGGAGGGACTTTTAGACTTATGATAAATTTTTATGTATTGACTTTATTTCCAGAGATGATTGTATCTGGAATGAATAATAGTGTGATTGGAAGAGCGATTGAAAATGGGCTTATTTCTTTGGAAGCGGTGGATATTCGTGAGTATTCGACGGATAAACATTTACATGTAGATGATTATCCTTATGGTGGGGGTGCAGGTATGGTGATGCAGCCAGAGCCTGTTTATCGTGCCTTCTTGGATATTAAGGAGAAAACAGGAAAAAAAGAGATAAGAGTAGTATATTTAACTCCACAGGGAAAAGTATTCAAACAAGAGATGGCACAGGAGTTTTCAAAAGAAGAGGATATTATTTTTTTGTGTGGGCATTATGAAGGAATTGATGAGAGAGTTTTAGAGATGATTGTGACAGACTATGTATCGGTAGGGGATTATGTGCTGACAGGTGGAGAACTTCCAGCTATGGTGATGATGGATGCAATTGCTAGATTAGTGCCAAAGGTTTTAAATAATGATAGTTCGGCAGAGTTAGAATCATTTCAGGGGAATTTATTAGAATATCCACAGTATACTAGACCAGCCGAATTTTTTGGAAAGAAAGTGCCAGAAGTTTTGCTGTCAGGACATCATAAAAATATTGAAAAATGGAGAAGGGAACAGTCTTTGATTCGGACTTTGGAAAGAAGAGCAGATTTACTTGAAAAGGCAGAACTCTCGAAAGAAGATAAAGAATTTTTAAAAAAGGTGGAGATAGAGAGGAAAAAGACAGAATAAGAAGTACAAAAGAAAGGGGAAGATTTCTATGAAAATTTCTATAAAAAAGGCAAAAAAGATGCTGAGAATAGTATTTGGAAGAACAGGTATGGTAGTACTTTCTTTACTTTTGCAGGTGGCAGTGCTGTTTGGAGTATTTCATTTTTTAGGGGAATATATGGTCTATATTTATGGAAGTTTCACATTATTAAGTGTTGCTGTCATGATTCATATTTTGAATGAGAAATCAGACCCAAGTTTTAAATTGGTTTGGATAATTCCAGTTTTAATATTTCCAGTATTTGGCGCATGTTTTTATTTATTTGTACAACTTCAGATAGGGACAAAGTTTATCGCAAAAAGATTAGAAATTGTGATAAAAGAAACAGATCCATTTTTAGAGCAGAATGAAGAAGTGATAGAAAATTTAAAAAAAGAAAGCCTTCATATGACGAGATTAGCAAATTATATGAATCAGCGCGGAGGATATCCTATCTATCAAAATACAGAAGTGACGTATTTCCCTCTAGGAGAGGATAAGTTTGAGGAGATGAAGAAACAATTAAAGGCGGCAAAGAAATTTATTTTTCTGGAGTATTTTATTGTGGAACGAGGGATTATGTGGAATAGTATTTTGGAGATTTTAGAAGAGAAAGTAAAGGAAGGGGTAGAAGTGAGGTTTTTATATGATGGTATGTGTTGTATGATATTACTGCCTTATTCCTATCCAGAGAAAATGAAAGAAAAAGGGATAAAATGTAAAATGTTTTCTCCTATAAAACCAGCTCTTTCCACGTATCAGAATAACCGTGACCACAGAAAAATATTAGTCATTGATGGACATACAGCCTTTACAGGCGGAGTTAATTTAGCAGATGAGTATATTAATAAAGTGGAGAGATTTGGGCATTGGAAAGATACTGCTATTATGTTAAAAGGTGATGCTGTCAAGAGTTTTACCTTTATGTTTTTGCAGATGTGGAATATTAATGAGAGAGAAAAAGAGAATTATAGTCAATATTTATTGCCACCTGCTTTGGAACAGAAAGGTGAATTGGGGTTTGTGATGCCTTATGGGGATAGTCCGATGGACAAGGAGAGTGTAGGAGAACTGGTCTATATGGATATTTTGGATACGGCAAAGAGATATGTGCATATTATGACTCCTTATTTAATATTGGATAGTCAGATGATACGTGCGCTTTCTTATGCGGCGAAATCAGGGGTGGAAACGGTCATTATTATGCCTCATATTCCAGATAAAATATTCGCATATTTGTTGGCGAGAACTTATTATCAAGAGTTATTAGAAGCAGGGGTGAAGATATATGAATATACGCCGGGATTTGTACATGCAAAGGTATTTGTGAGTGATGATGAGAAGGCAGTTGTAGGGACAATTAATTTGGATTTTAGGAGTTTATATTTACATTTTGAATGTGCAGGTATGATATATAAGAATCCAGAGGTGAAAAAAATAGAGGAAGATTTTCAAAATACACTTTTAAAATGCCAAGAGATAACGATAGAAGAATGTAAGAAATATCCGTTTTATAAGAAATGGGTGGGAAAAGTGCTGAGATTATTTGCACCATTGATGTAAAGGGGAAGGTGATGAAAGTTTAAGATAAAGGATAGTTGTTTATCATTATGGAATAAAGAGGTCGCACTAGCAAGATCCTATTTCAACGAAGCCGTGCTTTCGCTCCGTTCCAGACGTAACGGACACTAAATTCGCCGTTTCGCTTCTTGCGAAACCGCTCATTAAGTGCCGACGTCTTCCAAGGGACTTCTTTTGGAATAGGATCTTGCTAGTGCTAGTTTATTGGCTGTTCTACAAAAAAATTGTATATCTTTCATATAAAATAATGTAAAGACAATGTATTGATTTTATCTTTATTATATGTTAATATATAGTTGGTAATGAGAAAGGAGTGTTATTATGGCACAGACATTGGTAAATATTCGTATGGATGAAGAACTAAAAAAGAACATGGAACAGACTTGTCAAGAACTTGGAATGAATATGACCACTGCAATTACTATATTTGCAAAGAAGATGACAAGAGAAAAAAGGATTCCGTTTGAAGTATCTGTTGATCCGTTTTACTCTGAAAGTAATATGTCACATTTGCGCAGAGGGATAGAAGCCCTCAATGCTGGAAAGGGTATAGAACATGACATTATTGAGGTAGACGAATGAAAAAGATTTGGTTTGATGAGGCATGGGAGGATTATACTTATTGGCAGATACAAGATAAAAAAACACTAAAGCGTATTAATATGTTGCTAAAAGATATTGAGAGAGAAAATTTTAATGGTATTGGGAAACCAGAACCATTAAAAGGAGATATGAGTGGATTTTGGAGTCGAAGGATTGATGATGTAAATAGGTTGGTATATAGGATTATTGATAATGTCATAGAGATTGTTTCTTGTAAGGGACATTATGAGGATTAAAGTAGTATAAAACGAATTCAAGTAAATATAAAAATCTCTATAAAGTTATGTGAGCTTTATAGGGATTTTTTAATTGTGTTTGTCTTAAGCATTTTATTTCTCCTGTAACTTAAAAACTGTATAGTTCAACTATAACAAATGATAACTATAGTTTTTTTCCCTTTCGTGTTATCGTGAAATTTTCTTTTTAAAAAGTAGAAATATCAACAAATTAGCGGAGGCAAGGCACTATTCCAAAAGAAGCCCCTTGGAAGACGTTGGCACTTAATGAGCGGTGCGGTCACGCGCCGAGAATTTAGTGTCCACTACGTCTGGAACGGAGCGAAAGCGCGGCTTCGTTGGAATAGTGCCTTGCCGTAGCGCCCCTGTGATTTTAAGTTAGCCAAACGATAACAAATTATAAGAGGAATATTCCTATTTTCTTGTTATTAAATAAGAAAAATGTTATAATAAAAAAATAGCATAAAAAGAAAGAGGAAGGAAAGATGAATGGAAAAAGAAAAAATGTAGTTTTGTGTTACATCTTGTTCATATGTCTGTTACTATTTACAGGATGTAGTATGGAAGAACAACCGCAGAATGTTTCACAACAGGATAGGAGGATAGAAGAAAAAGGGCTTGAAATTCATTATATTGATGTAGATCAAGGGTCATCAGCGCTGATTGAAATGGATGGACATTATATGTTGGTAGATGCGGGAGAAAAGGATCAAGGGGAAGTTGTAGTTGATTATTTAAAGAAAGAAAATGTGAGTCATTTAGATTATGTAGTGGGAACACATCCTCATTCTGACCATATTGGAGGGATGGCATATGTTTTGCAGAATGTTGAGGCAGATAATTTATTGATACCAGAAAAAGAACATACGACAAAGGCATTTGAAAATATGTTAGATGCTGCAGAAAAAAATGAGATGGAGGTTATCATTCCTAAGCAGGGAGAAACTTATTCTTTAGGGGATGCGAGTTTTACTATTTTGTCGTTAAATAAGGATTATGAAGATGAATTAAATAATTGGTCTATTGTGTTTCAGCTCAAGTATAAAGATACAAGCTTTTTGTTTTCAGGAGATGCAGAGGAAGAAGCAGAACATGATATTTGTGAAACAGGAGTTAATCTGAAATCAGATGTTTATTTAGTAGGACATCATGGAAGTCATACTTCTACTTCGGCAGAGTTTTTAGAAGCAATTTCTCCGAAATATGCAGTGATAAGTTGTGGGGTGGATAATTCTTATGGGCATCCAAAACCACAAATACTCACACGTTTAGAGGAAGCGAATATACAAATTTTTCGCACAGATTTGCAGGGTAGCATCGTTGCATATAGTGATGGGAAAAAGATTACATGGAATGGGGAAGGGGCTTCACAGGAAGAAACGTCAGCACAAGAGGAAAGATATATTTTAAATACAGCGACAAAAAAATTTCATTTGCCATCTTGTTCTTCTGTAGATCAGACGAAAGAAGAAAATAAGAAAGAATTTATAGGTACAAGAGAGAAATTGATAGAACAGGGGTATGAATCTTGTAAAAATTGTAATCCATGAGGGGTGAAAAAGTGAGATATATTGTAGATCGATTTGAAAATGGATATGCTGTTTGTGAGATGGAAGATGGGAATATAAAAAATATTCCGAAGTATCAACTGCCTTTGGAAGTAAAAGAAGGAGATATGTTGATAGTGGAGAATGGATTTTATCGAGTTTTGGATATAGAAACAAAAAAGAGGCGAGGGGAATTGAGGGAAAGGTTAAGAGGATTGAGCAAAAAAAGAGAAAAAAGAAAGGAATAAGAGTCAGCGCTGTGAACATAGAAATGAAAATAAAAAAAACAGCGCAGAAATGAGGAAAACATGAGTATACGAAAAGAATTATTTGGAAAGACTTCTAAAGGAGAAGATGTTTTTATTTTTACATTAGAAAATGCGAATGGAACGATTGCAAAGATTTCTACACTTGGTGCAGTGTTAGTATCTTTATTCACAAAGGATAGAGAGGGAAAATTTTGTGATATTGTATTGGGCTATGATGAAGTAGAGCAATATGAAAAGAATAAACCTGGATTTGGGGCTACGATTGGAAGAAATGCGAATCGAATTAGAAATGCTTCTTTTTCTTTGAATGGAAAACAGTATGTATTGGAAAAAAATGATGGAAATAATAATTTACATAGTGGATTTTCTGGATATCAGCATCGGATTTGGGAGGCGAAGGAAAAGGAAACAACATTAGGAGATAGTATAGAATTTTGTTATCATAGTTTGGATAAAGATCAGGGGTTTCCGGGAAATCTTGATGTGAGCGTAAGTTATACTTTAACAGAAGATGATAGATTAATTTTACATTATAAGGGGACAGCAGATGAAGATACGGTTTTGAATATGACAAATCATTCTTATTTTAATTTAGCAGGGCATGATTCAGGAGATGTTTTAAAACAGAAAGTCACTATTTATGCGGATTATTTTACTGCATCAGATAAAGAATTTATTCCTACGGGAGAAATTTTATCGGTGAAGGGAACACCGATGGATTTTAATATATCAAAAGAAATTGGGATGGATATAGAGAGCAATTATGAAGCGATTGTGTTGGGAAAAGGATATGATCATAATTGGATTTTGAAAAAAGAGGAGAATGAGAAGATCTGTTTGGCTGCAAAAATGGAAGAAGAAGTATCAGGACGTTTTTTAAAGGTTTATACTGATTTGCCAGGAATGCAATTTTATACCGCTAATTTCTTAGATGGAACAGAGAGAGGAAAGGGAGGCTGTTATTATCAAAAGAGAAGCGGAGCTTGTTTTGAAAGTCAATATTATCCTGACAGTGTAAATAAGAAAGAGTTTCCATCTGTGATTTTAAAAGCAGGAGAGGAATATGATACAACTACAATATTCGCATTTGGAGTGAAGGAAGAATAAAAATTTCTATATGGGGAAAAATTTAGAAAATTCTATTTTCCAAATATATAAATTGTGATATGATAAAAAACAGATACATATAAATAGGAAATATGATATAGAAGAAAGAGGAGGATTTAGATGGAAAAGGAATGGGAAAAGGATGTTATTTCCAAAAATTTTATTGAACAGATAATAGAAAAAGACATAGAAGAGGGAATATATGATCATGTCCAAACTAGATTTCCGCCTGAACCTAATGGATATCTTCATATTGGACATGCTAAGTCCATTTTACTCAATTATGGATTGGCAAAGAAATATCATGGAAAATTTAATATGCGGTTTGATGATACAAATCCTACAAAGGAAAAAGTGGAGTTTGTGGATTCTATTTTAAAGGATATTAAGTGGTTAGGAGCAGATTGGGAGGACAGGTTATTTTTTGCATCAGATTATTTTGAACAGATGTATGAGGCTGCTGTGAAATTGATAAAAAAGGGAAAGGCTTATGTCTGTGATTTGACTGCAGAAGAGATAAAAGAATATCGAGGAACTCTGACAGAACCGGGAAAAGAAAGCCCTTATCGCAATCGGTCTATAGAAGAGAATTTAGAACTGTTTGAAAAGATGAGAGAAGGGTGTTATCAAGATGGAGAAAAAGTACTGCGTGCTAAGATTGATATGTCATCTCCTAATATCAATATGAGAGACCCTGTGATCTATCGAGTGGCACATATGGAACATCATAATACAAAGGATAAATGGTGTATTTATCCGATGTATGATTTTGCACACCCAATAGAAGATGCAATTGAGCATATTACTCACTCTATTTGTACATTAGAGTTTGAAGATCATAGACCTCTATATGATTGGGTATTAAAAGAGCTGGAATATCCCAATCCACCAAAACAAATTGAATTTGCAAAATTATATCTCACTAATGTGGTGACAGGAAAAAGATATATTAAAAAATTAGTTGAGGATAAAATCGTAGATGGCTGGGATGATCCTAGACTGGTCACGATAGCAGCACTCAGAAGAAGAGGATTTACCCCTGAATCTATTCAGATGTTTGTGGACTTAGTGGGAGTTTCCAAAGCAAATAGTTCTGTAGATTATGCTATGCTAGAATATTGTATTAGAGAGGATTTAAAGTTAAAAGCGCCACGCTGGATGGCAGTATTAAATCCTGTGAAATTAGTGATTGATAATTATCCAGAAGGAAAAATAGAGTATGTAGAGGCGAGCAATAATCCAGAGAATGAGGAAATGGGAATAAGAAAAATTCCTTTTGAAAGAGAGCTATATATAGAAAGAGAAGATTTTATGGAAGAACCTCCTAAGAAATATTTTCGCCTATTTCCAGGAAATGAAGTGAGACTTATGCATGGATATTTTGTGACTTGTACAGGGTGTGAAAAAGATGAAAATGGAAATATTACTGTAGTTCATTGTACCTATGATCCAGAAACAAAATGTGGCAGCGGTTTTAATGCCAGAAAGGTGAAAGGGACGATTCATTGGGTTTCTGCATCGGAGGCAGTGGAAGCAGAAGTTCGTCTTTATGAAAATATTGTAGATGAGGAAAAGGGAAAATTAAATGAAGATGGCACTTTAAATTATAATCCTAATTCTTTAACCGTTCTAAAAAAATGCTATTTAGAACCAGCGTTTGCAGATGTAAAAAAAGCCGATCATTTTCAGTTTGTCAGAAATGGCTATTTTTGTGTAGATACAAAAGATACAGAGGAAGGACATATGGTATTTAATCGTATTGTATCTTTAAAAAGTTCTTTTACTATAAAATAGCAAGAATCTCTCCCTATAAATGAGGGATAAATTGCGAAATAGTATTCTACGGAAGTGGTAGGCGGAGAGAAACCGGTTGAGGTCAAATCTCGCAATCGTAGAATACTGTCGCACTTCATGAAATTGCCGAGTTTGGATTGAAACAAACAAAGTAAATAGTAAAAAATAAAAAGGACTGCTAATATTTTTATGTGAAACAGAAAGTCAAATATTTTGCTGTTTTATTGAGTTTACAAAATATTTGACGTGTGGCAGTTCTTATCCTGATGGAATAAGCTTATCTGAGATATGCACATTTTGAGTTTCTACATTTAAGTTATAAATAAGGTGGTGCACGAATGAGTGAGATATTTCATGATCTAGAAAAGCTTGGCTTTTCAGGATTAGAGAATACTGAAATTTTTTCAAGAGGAAGAGAAAAAGAGGTAAAAAAAGTAGAACAAGGTCAAAAGGCAGAATTAGATCCTATTGAATTAGAAAAGAGTACTTTATTTGATAAGAAACATGAATGTCCTGTTTGTTTTAAAGAATTTACCTCAAAAGCAGTGCGAGCTGGAAGGACTAGACTATTAAAAACAGATACGGATCTTAGAGGAGTATATTATGGCTGTGACCCTGCTAAGTATGATGTAGTAGTTTGTCCTTTTTGTGGTTATGCAGGAGCTGGTAAAGCATTTACAGGTCTTACCTCTATGCAAAGAAAATTATTAAAAGAAAATATAGCTCAAAAGTTTAAGGGTTTACCTCCTAGTGGAGAAATTTATACTTATGAAGATGCTATTTTAAGGTATAAGCTGGCATTATATAGCTCGATTGTAAAGAAAAGTCGATTGAGTGAACGAGCCTATTTATGTTTAAAGCTTTCTTGGCTGTATCGCGGAAAAAGAGAAGCACTTAATTCATCTGATCCGATGTATGCAAAAAAAGCAGAAGAACTGGAAAAAAGTGAAAAAGAATTTACGGAAAAAGCCTATCGTGGGTTTGAAGAAGCAGAAGCAAATGAATTATTTCCAATCTGTGGAATGGATGAAAATACGTATTCTTATTTATTGGCAGATTTAGCGAGAAGGAGCGGAAAGATAGATGCATCTAAAAAGTTGTTAGGCATTATTCTGGCATCTAGAACAGCAAATAACAGTGTAAAGGATAAAGCGAGAAATTTAAAAGAATTAATATTAGAACAGGAAAAAGCTCAGGAACAATAGAAAATATTAGGTCAGCTACCCATCCCCTAAAGGGAATGGGCTTGTAAACAAGTCCATGGTAATATAGATAAAAAAAGGAGTGGGGGAGGACAATTCCACCGCCTAAATGCCGTGGATTTCCTTGCTAATTTATTATGAAAATAAACGATTTTAAAAACACAGGTATCTTTATGATACCTATTTCAGAAGATGTTCAAAAAGAACCATTATATCAACAGATCTATCATTATATAAAATCAGAAATTATCAACGGAAATTTACCTTTTCATGGGAAACTGCCTTCTACAAGAGCATTGGCTAGATATATGCAAATAAGCCGCAGTACAATAGAAATGGCGTATGAACAATTAAAAGCAGAAGGGTATATTGAAGCGATTCCCTATAAAGGATATTATGTAGCACAAATACAAGAATTAGTAGTTTTAAAATCGAAAATAAAAAAGGCAGAACCAAAAACATTAAATCAAAAAGAGTTCTGCCTTTATGATTTTTCTCCAAATGGAATAGATTTAGAAAATTTTCCTTATTCCATTTGGAAGAAAATTTCTAAAAATACATTATTAGAGGATAAGAAAGAACTATTTTCTTTAGGAAAATCACAGGGAGATTTTTCTTTAAGACAGACAATTTGTCAATATCTCCATCAGGCTAGAGGGGTAAATTGTGATCCAAAACAGATTATTATCGGAGCTGGAAATGAATATCTTTTGATGCTTTTACATCAGTTATTGCCCCAAAAAGCTCCTATTGCGATGGAAAACCCTACTTATAAACAAGCTTATCGTGTTTTAAAAGGATTAGGACACCCTATTTTTCCAATTCCAATGGATAAGTATGGAATGAAAGTGACAAAATTAGAACAGACAGATGCCAATTTAGCTTATGTTATGCCATCTCACCAGTTCCCTTTAGGAGTGGTGATGCCAATAAAAAGGCGATTAGAATTATTGACTTGGGCACAGCAAAAGTCAGAGCGCTATATTATTGAAGATGATTATGATGGTGAATTTCGATATCGGGGAAAACCTATTCCATCTTTACAAGGAATTGACCATAAAGAACATGTGATTTACTTCGGAACTTTTTCTAGAGCTATTGCACCTGCTATTCGAGTCAGTTATATGGTGCTTCCCATTCCACTTTTGGAAAGATATAAAGATTATAATTTTTATTCTTCTACTGTTTCTAGAATCGATCAGACGATTATTGATACTTTCATAAAAGAAGGGTATTTTGAACGCCATTTAAATCGAATGAGAACGATCTATAAAAGCAAGCAGGATTTTGTGTTAAATGAGTGGAAAGATGTAAAAGACATAAAAATTTCAGGTGAGAATGCAGGAACACATCTTTTGCTAACAATAAAAGATGGAAGAACAGAAGAAGAGTTAAAAAGAAGAGCGATGGAAATGGGAGTAAAGTTGTATGGACTCTCTGAGTATTATATTGAGCCAGAACAAAGAAAAGACACTACTTTATTATTTGGATATGCGACAAACAAAATGGAAGAGCTAAAAGAAGGAATAAGATTATTAAAAAAGGCATGGAGTGAGTAGAAATTTAGAAAAAAACAGAAATGAGGGACAGACGATGAAGGAAAAACTTTATACAATACCTGTGAATGAGGCATTTCAAAAAGCGTGCGAATGTCCGATTTGTGTGATGAGAGCAGAGCTTGAAAAAAATGCCCTAGAGTATACAATAGGACCTAGTTATATGGAAGATGATGTGCGTGCAGAAACAGATAGGCTAGGATTTTGTAAAGATCATATGCAAAAATTATGGGAGCAGAATAACCGGCTGGGATTAGCCTTAATGACAAAAACTCATATGGAAAAAACAATACAAGAAGTGAGAAAATTAGCAGAATCAGAAAAAAAAGGAGGGGGAATTTTACAGAAATTTGTGAAATCAGAAGAAAGCCCTCTAGTTTCTTATCTTCATCAATTAGAACATAGTTGCTTTGTATGTGAAAGAATGAAAAATAGTTTTGAACGATATTTGATCACAGTTTATTATCTCTGGAAAAATGAAGAAGAATTTCGACATATCTATCGAGATTCAAAAGGATTTTGTAATGAACATTATGCGATATTAATGCAAAAAGCTTCTAAACATTTATCTGGCAGAGAATTAGAAGATTTTAAAGAGATAACAAGTGAAATCTATTTAAAAAATATGGAACGTGTGTTAGAAGACGTGGAATGGTTTATTAATAAATTTGACTATCGTTATCGAGAAGAACCTTGGAAAAATGCAGCAGATGCTCTTCCACGTGCATTAGTGAAATTGAATGGAATCATAACAGAAGATATGATGGAAAAAAAGGATAGTTAAAAAAGGTATATATTTTTATGATATTTGTGGAAGTCAAATATCACACTTATTTATAGTGGGATATTTGACTATAATAAATCTACTTATGAAGAGTTTACTTTTGGGTCAAAACAAAAATTCTATTTTTGAACTTCGCTTGATGGTTCATAAGGGATAGAAACATATTCTCTCTTTAAAGTCTTTTTCTTTTGGCTTTGAGGCTTTTCTTCTTTTTGTTCTTTTGCTTCATCAAATGCATCTTTAAAATCATGAAAATCCTTTTCTAAAGATTTTTTAGAATTTCGATGTTTAGTGAAATATAAAATACCACCTGCTATGGCGATTCCAAGAATAACACAACAAACTATGAGTTTTTTGAGTTTATTTTTAGTCATTTTATTAGCTCCTTTCTGAATATAAAGTAATTTTTTTTATTGTAATACTTTTTTGATGAAAAGAAAAGGGATATTGTAAAAAAGTTTAAAAAAGAGGGACAGTTAGGTCTAATTTAAAATCAAAAGGGGACGCTCCGGCAAGGGAGTATTCCAACGAAGCCGCGCTTCCGCTCCGTTCCAGACGTAGTGGACACTAAATTCTCGGCGCGTGACCGCACCGCTCATTAAGTGCCAACGTCTTCCAAGGGGCTTCTTTTGGAATACTCCCTTGCCTTCGCTAGGTTGTTAGCTGTTCTACTGTTTGAAAAGAGAATTTCACGATAACTATAGAATAGAAAAAGTTGAATGATAAAAAGAGAGATGATTAACAAAATTTTGAACTTAGGAAGTTTTTTTGTTAAGGCTAGTTTATAAAACTTTTCAACTAATCAAAAAATGGCTGTATAAATACTGATGTTTGTTAAGACTACTTTTTTCTATCTTTTCAATTAGATATCATAGCCTATCATAACATTCATTTTTCAGAAAGTAGAATAGCCAACGAACCAGCGGAGGCAAGGAGGTATTCCAAAAGAAGCCCCTTGGAAGACGTCGGCACTTAATGAGCGAACCTGTAAAGGTTCGGCGAATTTAGTACCGCTACGTCTGGAACGGAGCGAAAGCGCGGCTTCGTTGGAATACCTCCTTGCCGGAGCGCCCCCTTTTGATTGATATAGAAAAGATAGGTTTAGAAAGGAATAAAGTATAAAACAGGGAAATTTGGAAATGAATGTAAGGAAGAGAAAAAGGAGGGGAAAGATAACATAAAATTATAAAAAAATGTAAAAACGAGAAAATAAAAGAAAATAAAAGGAAAAAAAAGAAAATAAAAGATAATTAGGAAAATACAGGAAAATATAGAGTTGCATATTTGGAGGAGAAACACTAATATATAACTATCGGTTAGCACTCAATATAAGTGAGTGCTAATAAACTAAAAGGAGGAATTCGATTATGAAGTTAGTACCATTAGGTGACAGAGTTGTATTGAAACAGTTAGTAGCAGAAGAAACAACAAAATCTGGAATTGTTTTACCGGGACAGGCAAAAGAAAAACCTCAACAAGCTGAGGTTATTGCAGTAGGACCAGGTGGAGTAGTAGATGGCAAAGAAGTGACCATGCAAGTAAAAGTTGGTGATAAGGTAATCTTTTCTAAATATGCAGGGACAGAAGTGAAATTAGAAGAGGAAGAATATATTGTAGTAAAACAAAATGATATTTTAGCGGTTGTGGAATAATTTAGGAGGATGAAAAATCATGGCAAAAGAAATTAAATTTGGTGCAGAAGCCAGAGCTGCTTTAGAAGCAGGTGTAAATAAATTAGCAAATACTGTTAGTGTAACACTAGGACCAAAAGGAAGAAATGTGGTACTTGATAAATCTTATGGAACACCTCTTATTACAAATGATGGTGTGACTATTGCAAAAGAAATTGAATTAGAAGATGCTTTTGAAAATATGGGAGCGCAATTAGTAAAAGAAGTTGCTACCAAAACAAATGATGTAGCTGGAGATGGTACTACAACTGCTACTGTACTCGCTCAGGCGATGATTAATGAAGGAATGAAGAATTTGGCAGCAGGCGCTAATCCGATTATATTGAGAAAAGGTATGCACAAAGCGACAGAAAAAGCAGTAGAAGCGATTGAACAGATGAGTCGTAAAGTGAGTGGAAAAGACCAAATCGCAAAAGTAGCAGCGATTTCTGCTGGTGATGAAGTAGTAGGTGATTTAGTTGCAGATGCTATGGAAAAGGTTTCTAATGATGGCGTTATTACAATTGAAGAATCTAAGACAATGAAAACAGAATTAGATCTAGTGGAAGGTATGCAGTTTGACCGTGGATATATTTCTGCTTATATGGCTACAGATATGGATAAAATGGAAGCTATCTTAGATAATCCATATATTTTAATTACAGATAAGAAAATTTCTAATATTCAAGAAATCCTTCCTCTATTAGAACAAATTGTACAATCTGGTTCTAAATTGCTTATTATTGCAGAAGATGTAGAAGGAGAGGCATTAACTACTTTAATTGTCAATAAATTGAGAGGTACTTTCTCTGTAGTAGCTGTAAAAGCTCCTGGATATGGTGACAGAAGAAAAGAAATGTTACAAGATATCGCAATCTTAACAGGTGGACAAGTGATTTCTGAAGAGCTAGGATTAGATTTAAAAGAAACCACTATGGATATGTTAGGACGTGCAAAATCTGTTAAAGTGCAGAAAGAAAATACCATTATCGTAGATGGAGAAGGACAGAGAGAAGAAATCGATGCTAGAATAGCTCAGATTAAAGTTCAGATTGAAGAAACTACCTCTGATTTTGATAAAGAAAAATTACAGGAAAGACTTGCAAAATTAGCTGGTGGAGTAGCAGTTATTCGTGTTGGTGCTGCTACAGAAACAGAAATGAAAGAGAACAAACTTCGTATGGAAGATGCTCTTGCAGCTACTAGAGCGGCAGTAGAAGAAGGAATTATCGCAGGAGGCGGTTCTTCTTATATTCATGCAGCTAAAAATGTAGCAGAATTAGCGAATACTTTAGAAGGCGATGAAAAGACAGGTGCAAATATTATTTTAAAGGCGTTAGAATCTCCATTATTCCGTATCGCAGCAAATGCTGGATTAGAGGGTTCTGTAATCGTTAACAAAGTGCGTGAACAAGAACCAGGAATAGGATTTGATGCATTGAAAGAAGAATATGTGGATATGGTAGAAAGAGGAATTTTAGACCCTGCAAAAGTTACAAGATCTGCTCTTCAGAATGCTACCAGTGTAGCTTCTACTTTATTGACAACAGAATCTGTTGTAGCAAATATAAAAGAAGAAACACCAGCTGCTATGCCTCAAGGCGGCGGAATGGGTATGATGTAATAAAATCATAAAAAAATTAGACTGCTAAAAAACCCGAAAAGTGATATTCGCTTTTCGGGCTTTTTATTTTAAGAGGTTTTTGCTATAATAAAAATATCAAAAAATATGGAGGAGGATTTTATGAACGATTTATATTCAGAATGGATAGTAAAATGCAAAACACCTGTATGGGCGTTTCCTATCAAGATAATGATGATGTTATTTACCATAGTATTATTTCTGATAGCTCTTGGAAGGGCTATGTGGCTTTTGATTGTTATTGCGGCTGCTTTTGGTTATCTCACTTATTTTATAGGTTTGAATCTTGATTTGGAATATGAATATCTTTTTGTAGAAGGGGAATTAGATATTGATAAAATCATGGGGAAACAGACGAGAAAGAAATGTTTAGTTCTTGAAATGGATCAGATAGATGTAGTAGCACCAGAAGATTCGTATGCTTTAGATGCATTTAAAAATGATAGTTATAAGAAAATGGATTTTTCTTCTAGAATAGCAGAGCATAAAAAATATGTGATTTATGGAAAATATAAAAATCAAAAGGTTTGTGTTTTATTTGAGCCAAGTGAACAAATGTTACAGGATATGAAAAATAGTTCTCCTAGAAAGGTGAATTTAAAATAAGGTTATTTTTTACATGAAAAAGATTTGTATAGGGAAGGAATTATTCCAGCGAAGCTGTGCCTTCGCTCCGCTCCAAACATGATGGATACTAAATTTTCGGCATATCACTGCACTGCTCATGAAGTGTTGACGTCTTTTGAGGGGCTTTTTTTGGAATACTTTCTTCTCTACGTTACTTTGTTAGCTGTTCTAGGAATTAATATTATTTGGTTAAGTTTTGAATTAAGTTTGAAACTTTATCAATATTTCTAAATAATAACTGAATTATAACAAAAAGTGGAAGAAAATAGGAAAAGATTATTGACAGAGGGATATTTTTTTGCTAAACTTGACAGAATAACCAAAGAAAGTTAACGGAAAATACATTTTATGAAAGAGAGGACATGAAAATGGGTAAAATTATCGGTGAAGGTATTACTTTTGATGATGTGCTTTTAGTGCCTGCTTATTCAGAGGTGATTCCTAATCAAGTAAATTTATCAACTTATCTGACAAAAAAAATTCATTTAAATATTCCTATGATGAGCGCTGGAATGGATACTGTTACAGAACATAGAATGGCTATCGCGATGGCGCGTCAAGGTGGTATAGGAATCATTCATAAGAATATGTCTATTGAGAAACAAGCCGAAGAGGTGGATAAGGTAAAGCGTTCAGAAAATGGTGTCATCACCGATCCTTTTTCTTTATCACCAGAACATACCCTAGAAGATGCGAATAGTTTAATGGCGAAGTTCAGAATTTCTGGTGTGCCTATTACAGAAGGTAAAAAATTAGTAGGTATTATTACGAATCGAGATTTAAAATTTGAAACAGATTTCACGAAAAAGATTAAAGAATCTATGACATCAGAAGGGTTGGTGACAGCTAGAGAAGGGATTACTTTAGAAGAAGCAAAGAAGATTTTAGCGAAGGCAAGAAAAGAAAAATTGCCGATTGTGGATGAAGATTTCAATTTGAAAGGCTTGATTACGATTAAGGATATTGAAAAACAGATAAAATATCCATTATCAGCGAAAGATGAACAGGGGAGACTTCTCTGCGGTGCGGGAGTCGGAATTACAGCGAATGTGTTAGAGAGAGTGACAGAATTAGTGAAAGCAAAAGTGGATGTGATTGTATTAGATTCTGCACATGGACATTCTGTAAATGTATTAAATTCTCTTCGTATGATAAAAGAAAAGTTTCCAGATTTACAAGTGGTTGCTGGAAATGTAGCGACAAGTAAAGCGACAAGGGATTTAATTGAGGCAGGAGCAGATGCAGTGAAAGTTGGAATTGGACCGGGATCAATTTGCACCACTCGTATTGTAGCTGGAATAGGTGTTCCTCAAATTACAGCGATTATGAATTGCTATGAAGTGGCAAAGGAATATGGTGTTCCGATTATTGCAGACGGCGGTATAAAATATTCTGGAGATATCACAAAGGCGATTGCAGCCGGAGGAAATGTGTGCATGATGGGAAGTATTTTTGCAGGTTGTGATGAAAGTCCGGGAATTTTTGAATTATATCAAGGAAGAAAATATAAAGTGTATCGTGGTATGGGTTCTATTGCAGCGATGGAGAATGGAAGTAAGGACAGATATTTTCAATCAGATGCAAAGAAATTAGTCCCAGAAGGAGTAGAGGGACGTGTTGCTTATAAAGGGACAGTAGAAGATACCGTATTTCAACTGATCGGAGGTTTAAGAGCCGGAATGGGATATTGTGGTGCAAAAGATATTCTGTCTTTACAAGAAAATGCACAATTTATAAAGATTTCAGCAGCAGCTTTAAGAGAGAGTCATCCACATGATATTCATATCACAAAAGAAGCTCCTAATTATAGTGTTGATGAGTAAAGAGATATAATTTTTCTAAAAATAATGTGATATGAAATTTGAAATGATGAGGCATTTCAGTTATAAGTGCGAACTTGGGAAGAATTAGTGACTAAAGGTTCGCGTCGGCAAGGAAGTATTCCAGCGAAGCCGCGCTTTCGCTCCGTTCCAGACGTAGCG